>CAXBKC010000389.1:0-4236 GCA_963975615.1 uncultured Oleiphilus sp. | reverse complement strand
AAAGTTTCTAAAAAGAGCTTTAAATCAAAACTACTTAGCCATCCTCTAACTTTCGCAATCCGTTCATTGCCCAATAAACTCCACCACTGTAAGTAACGCGAAGAACTTTTAGGCACTCTTGGGTCACCAGCAATTTCAAGCACAACTCTTTGCCAGGCAGGGCTTATATAACTTGCATCGGAGCGATCAATTAAAATTTCTAAAATGGCATGCCCGAGTAGCTTATTATCTTCATAGGGGCTATTAACAACACTGGTTTTGACAATTTCAGCCAGGATTGGATGCTCCTGACCTTTAGCTAATGATTTAAGTGTTTCAAGATAATATTGATATTGGCAAATTTGTAAAAAGCGAGAGTCTGCGTATCCAGTTAACCCTAGTTTTTCAATCATTCTATCCAGATCTAGTTTTTCCTCATGCGCTCTCCTGACAATGATGGACGGCGCATAAGGTAGAAAAATCAACTGATCATTATCACGATATATCTGAAGCTGACTGACACCTTGGCTCAATGGTAAGTTAAGCAACTCATTTTGAATAAACGTTGACCACTCCATCAAAACATCCTGGTTGACGTATAAATCAAAATTTACAATATATGCTCGGATCATCTGAGTTAAAGACAGACGACTCATCGGATTTCTAATGGTACGAATATGATCAAATGTAGCTTTTGATAATTTCAAAGCTTTCGCAAATACTGGCTCTGTAGATAACAAATAAGTAAAAGCTCTTACACAGATTGGACTAGACATTAATCTAGTTGGATCAGAGACCCGTTCTTTCACAACTAAATTCATCATTCTATATATTGAATTATTAAATTTATTCGAGCTTGTTCCTGCAGAGCTTGCTATTTTATTAAGTGTTTTTTCAGCAGCTCTAATCTGCTTAAATTGGCTTTCATGCCACTCAGGTAAATCAAACGAGATAGAAGGAAGCGTTAAGTTCAATTTAGCCTCGCTTTAACATCTTTATATTCTTCAAGGGCTGGCCGACGAACGGTAATTCGAATATCAATTCGACGGTTTTTCCTTAAACTTTCTTCGCTATCAGGGTCAGCTTCCGTTTCTTTATCTGGTCTGGTGTCAGCATAACCACTCACCGAAAACAATCTTTTACCGTCATGATTATAAATATCTTCTAAACGCTGGCCTTGCTCCATCTTTGCATTCCAAAAATTCCAAACTGAAATAGCTCTAAAGGTAGATAGTCCCCAATTTCCTTTGATGCGCCTATCCCGATATGGAACTTTATCAGTATGTCCCTCAATAAAAATCGTATCTAGAAATTTCCAACGCTCTTCTTTGATAATGGCAGCATGAAGCACTTCTCCAATTACCAATGCAATATTCTGATGACCATCGGTAGGTAACTCAAAACTACCTTGATTAAAACTCAGCACATCATCAGGTATTCTAAGAACTGTATCGTTATCACTTATTTTCACAGGTATATTTTGGGCCTTAAGTTCCCGCTCAACTTCATACAATAAGTTCTTCCTTACTTCTTGAGCTTTTGCTATTTCCTCAATCTGCTTATCCCATTCTTGACTCTTTTGGGTCAATTCAACAATAAGTGCAACAGCAGCTAATACAAAGATAACCAAAAGACCTGCCATAATGTCTGAGAAGGACATCCAATACGGATTCTCTTCATCCACCTGAACATGCCTATTTCTTTTTCCTAGTGTATTCATTTAGCGTTTTCCTAAGCACGTATTTTGGTTTCAATTTCATCAACCACACCACTTAATGTTCGAACGGCATCTGTCATAGAACTAATGTACTGGTTAGTCTGACCATTCCATTCATTCATACGGTTACTCGTTTGCGATTGGACTTGCTGAGAATATTCAGTTAACAAGGTACTTATATGTTTTTCTAAATCTTGGACGTGCACTTTTAGTGAATTACCCAAGCTATCAAAGTGACTGTCTACTGCCTTCAAACCACCTTCAGCTTTAGTAGCTGCCGAATCAAACGATAAGGAGGCACTTTCTATTTTGGAGCTTGCCTCAACGATCTTCGAAGACACGCTCTCAAAATGATTGCCTAAACTTTCATTTTGTTTAGATAAAGCCGAGACCTGACTGACGAGTGTTTCCAAGTCGTCGCCAATAAAATCAACCGACTCTTTTAGATTAACAGAAAGAAGCCCTAACTGATTTGACGAAGCTTTCATATCACTTGCAACTTGTTTCATTGAATCTGTTGCCTGTGCATGACTTGATGATAGATGTGAAAATTGCTCAGCCAGCCTTTGCATTTGCATCACTAGCTCATCACTCTGTTTTTTCTGAGTTTCCAAAACAGATTCGACGCTTTGAGAGAGGGAGCTCTGTGTATTTTGGACACCTTTTAGCTGATCATTAATGATATTCTGCCGAGCTATTTCTCTTCCTTGCTGAGCATCCATTTGTTCGCTCATTGCACTTTGAACTACCGACAAAGTAGATTCGTTTTTCTGCACCATAGTTTCAAACTGATTATCTAATTTACTTAAAAAATCATGTAAACCAGATGTCATTGAATCTGTGGCTTCCAGCATCTGAGAAGACGCATTATCCATCATCTCTTTTTGGGCATTACCAGCACTACCCACACTTCCCATAAATCTCTCTAATAGAGACTCAAGCGCCTTTTCAGAACCTGAATGGGCATTATTCACTAGTTTATCTATTGCTGGAGCAAGTATGGTGGTTAAACTTTGCTCCATACCTTCTCTTATAGAAGTAGAAGCTTGCTGCATAGCTTCTTGCAAACGATGACCGATTTTCTCATCCAATTCTGCAAGTTTTTCTGAACTAACTCTTGAAGAATCCTCAATATTTGATAGCGACTGCTCCGCTGTAATTCTAGGATAGAGGTAATCAACTTGATTTTGAAAGTCAGAAATATCTGCACGAATTTTTCTTTCTAAGAATTTTTCAAAGAAATTAAATACAACGCTCGTTGTCACACCCCAAACAGAGGTCATAAATGCAATAGATGCACCACCTATCATCCCAAAGATTCCATTCTTCAAAGAATCAACATCGGTGTCGCCAATAACATTACCTGATAGTTGAGACAAGCCCATCTGCAAACCACCAAAGGTACCAATAACACCAATGGCGGTTAAAAAACCTGGAACAGCAGCAAGCAACCTATTTTCAGTTAAACCCCTTGAGATTGAATGCGTACTAAAAAAATGCTCTGCATCCAAAGTATTACAAAGCCTTTTCTTATGAGGGATATGTACTAACGATTCATCAAACTCTTTCCAAAGCTGACCATATTTAAGATTAGACAGAGCTTTATTAGATATATCTCTCCTTTTTTCAAGCAATTGCTCTACAGTCAAACCGGAAAGTAATTCGAGATAGAACTTTAAGTGCTGTCGTGCTTTTAAAAAGTTCCATATAGACCAGAACATGAAGAAAATAGTGCAACAAAACAAAACACCTACAACTAGCGCACTCAAACCTTCGGGCGTAGAAATCTCACCATTAAGAAGTGCACCAAAATCCGGCCATAGATTAGCCAAACTATAATTTCTGCTGTCCATAAAATTCCCTAGTATTTAACAACTAAACTAATATGCGTATTAACGTTAAAGAAATGAAGTAATATTCTATTTCTACTACTTATATAGCTTTTTCAACTAAGATTCACTCTTTCCATACTCAAAATAAGCAACTTAATATACTGAAAGCCTGAACTTTGAAAGGGACCACAAAGTAATCCTTCACTTTGCAGCCAAAAAGATAATTAGATATCAAATCTGACACCTAAAGAAAGAGCATCCAACTCATCTGCCGAACTATACGTTAGACCAAATGAAACCTTTTCAACCGGAAATATTCTTGCACTGAAGTTGTAGCCGGTTTCCGTTTCATCCTCGATATTGGCATAGTTAAATTGTGCCATTAACTCCAACTCTCTACTGGGCTTGGTTCTTATACCAAGACTCACAGAGTAACCATTGCCCTCTGCACTTAAACCAGCAAATTCGAGTTCATTATCTACATATGAAATTGATGCCAGAAAATCTGACGATGCGGCAATAGTTGCATGAGCACCAATACCTAAACTGAACTGTGTTAACTCGATATCATCCACTTCATAAGAAGAATAATAATATTCATCATTAGAAGTTAAAGAGTTATATGAGCCAATTAAAAACACGGAGTCAAGAATAGCTACACTACCCGATATACCCTGTAATCACCACTTAAAACCCGATCATATCTGC
>CAXBKC010000388.1:0-4247 GCA_963975615.1 uncultured Oleiphilus sp. | reverse complement strand
GAATCACAATCCGGGACTCTACCAACTGAGCTACAATCACCATTGAAATGGTACACCCGGCAGGATTCGAACCTGCGACCACCCGCTTAGAAGGCGGGTGCTCTTATTACCACCTAAGTAAAGTTACCTTACTTTACCTATCTTGGTAACGGACGAGTGAATTATAGGGTATTTTTTTTGTAATGCAATACTTTTTTTAAATGAGTTTACTTGTGTTACCACCAGGTATAAAGTTACCTGTATATTTATTCGACATTGATAAAGACAAAGGTATTTTGACATAATGATGAATTCAACTACCCCCCAATTTCATACCATCTTAAATCAAGAAGTCGAATATATGAGTGGCTTGATTATTCCGGTACTCTATCTCAACACGTCTGATGGGATCAAACGGATGGAGTCTCTGGTCAATTATTCTATCGCAAATTCAGATAAAAGTATTTCATGGCATCGAACACGCGTAAGAGCAATTGGACTGTTCTACGACTTTTGTCAATGCGAACTCAATATTCCAATTTTTAAAGGATCTGATCCACATCGAACTATATTCAGGTCTTTTGCCAATTCACTATTGATGGGAACAATCGACATAAAATCAGGACTAGACTCAACAAAATTATATTGGCCACCAAGTTCAATGGCTGTAACAAAACGAGTGTGCTCTGCAATTACTGACTTTATCAGTTTCCTGAATGACGAAGGAATTTCAAACAGCACATTTTTGAAATCCCGAATTTTAATTAAACCCAATAATGAGCCAGCATCACTCAAATTCTTATTTCAAGCAATCATCATAAAAAAACTTTCATTTCTTGGGCATCTTTCCAATACAACAAATCAAGCCAAAAAATTACGAGATCAAAAACAGCTTGAGATTATTAGCCATAGGTCCTCTACCACGACTAAATGGTGCGCCGAATCAGCAAAGCGCTTCCCCATTGACCTTATTGGCCCGTTCTTCAAATATGGTTTTATTTTGGATGATAAATCAGAAATTCTACACGAGCGAGAAGATATCACAGCTAAAATGATAACTTTATTACTATTCTTTTCTGGAATGAGAAATAGTGAGCCTCTACATTTATGGTTTAACGACGTAATTCCTGACTACTCAGGTGGTGGTTTATGTCAAGTTCATTTAAGGCACCCTAGTGACGCTAAGACTTTTATTATAGGCGAAGACAAACTTCGGTCTCAGTATTTAGCAGAAAGAGGGCTTATGCCCAGAACAAAAGGACCATCAAAGAGCTACAGAGTCGGATGGAAGAATTTATTAACTGATAAGTCGTTAACAGCACCTGTATTTTTTCTACATTCAAATGCACAATTCCTTTTTAATCAGATGTATATTTATTATCTCACTAGGTTCCGTCCCAATTTGATTGAAGTGAATCGAAACCAAGGTAGACCCGATCATCCATTTTTGTTTGTATCGAATGGTATAGACCGTGCGACTGGAGAAAGCTATGTTGGAAGCCCTTATAGCCTAAGTGCATACAAAAAGGCATTCTCGAGAGCTCTAGATAGGTTAGAAAATGTATCTGATATAGTAATACCCAGAGGTTTAGAATATGGAACAGTTCCACATGGGGGAAGACATTTTTTTGCTGGTTCGCTAGCCGATATGGGAATTCAGCCTAAAATAATCCAAAAGTGTTTAAGACAGAGAAGTGTGCTTTCTCAGGGAGCTTACACAGCTCCAACATTTCATCGAATCCAAGATTGCCTCAATCAAGCAAGACTGAGTATGGACAGTACCATGCCAAGACTGTTAGACACTTTAGGTATAAAATAATGAATGACTTTAAGAGAATCATAGTAAAATTAGTTAGTGGTGAATTAACTAGAACTCCCGCACTCAGAGCAGAAAATCTAGAAAAAACTTCAAATAATCCTCTTTCAATTGACATAAAAAACTATTTAAAATTAGTAAATATTTATAAAAACACTAAATCTGACGCTAGTAAGCGTTTAATTGATAGAAATATATTCCAAGTATCCGATGCTATCGCTCAATATCTAAAAATCAGTAAGATTAGAGACATAACCCCAGAGCATTGGACAAGAATGCTCAATCAAGTAAAAACTCCAGAGTTACAATACGATCAAGATGTCACTCAACAGTACACTATCGCGATTAGAGGAATCGGTGAGATTCTTTCTAAAGCAAATAATGATAAATTTTATTTCGATTATGCCAAAGTTAAAAGAACAACCAAAACACGCTTACAATTAAGCGAAGGCTTATCTCCTAATTTAAAAAAGTGGCGAAAACTATTTATTAGCTGGATTGATGAAGTATTGCATATAAAGAGTTCAAAACTCCACTACGAAGCACTTACTCATTTTTTTACCTATCTTGCATTGCTAGATGAAAAAGATATTGATCCTTTAATTTTTTTATCTAAACAACGGAGCAAGGAAACGCTAGAATATTTCAGAAAAGAATACCCAAATTCTTACGCTAGATATCTAAGTTATTTATATCGATTCACACTGTGGATTGTAGAAGATCAAATGTCTGAACTTGATGACAATGGTTTTTTTGTTTCAATTGGTCACCCATTAATTACAACTTACCAATATGATAATTTGCAGAATAAGACAAAGTCTACGACATCTCATTCTGAAACAGTTCAAGTGAAAATTCCGACAAGCTTCTTAATCATGATGCAAGAAATCTTGACTGAAGATGATTATAAATGGCCAAAATCATTGTCAAATCAATATTTTGATTGGTTTAATCCCCGGACAGGAAAATTAGAATCAATTTGGAGTCCAGTACATACCCACACTTTTTTAACCATGATAGAAATACCGATCCGCAAAATACAAGTCTCCATGCTCGATTCCGGTGAGGGAGATCTGCAACGCTATAACCCTCGAAATAAAAAATGGGAAACGAATAGCTCTCAACATAAAGGATACTGGAATAATCTAAAAGCATTAAGACCTGAGCGTGGTGTAATCACAAAGGTCATTGACGGAATGCGTGAAACGGTTGGTTTTTATATCAGTACCAATAAAACAGCTGATATTGCTGTCGGTTTTGGACCAGAGTCCGGTTATACAATACCATGGAACAATGAAGTTTTAATTAAGCAATTTGACGAATTGAGAACATGGCAAGAAAGATATTTTCCAGTCACTGGACCGCTTCCATATAAATCACTTATTTCGGGTTCTACTAGCGACAGTAGGCCATCTAAATCAGTATTAGAGCAAACCCCCGATCGTTTTTACCTTTTTCGGTGTCCAATTTCCTCATCTATTGGCTCTCCAGCTAGCAACAATATCTTGATGAGATTTTGGTGGTCGCTCATGGAAAAACTAGAACAACGTCTCAATGAACAAGGAGAAGATGTAAAAATTATACTTAAAGTCAATGAGGTAACAAATCAAGTAGAAAGAACTTTGTTTACACCACATGGTTTGAGAGTCGCAGGGTTAACAAGCTTAGCCGAAGCTGGTGTCCCCATAGAAGTTCTTAGTAAAATTATCGCTGGACACTCTTCAATATTAATGACTATCTATTACCTTAAATATAGCAACGGCTACATCACAGACATATTAAATCAAGCAAGACGAGAAATAGAAGATAATGCAAAAATTGATCTAAAAAATTGGTTACTTGAAGCTACATTTGATGAGGCTAAACGTTATATGGTAGCCAATAATGAAGCAGGCTTATTGACCTTACTTGAGAATAAAGCGTTAAGTGCAATATGGGGAGGTACTAGTTTAGGCATCTGTCCATTCGGTGGTCGACGTTGTGATGATGGTGGCCCTTTAATTAAAAAAGAAACTGCTTCAACTAAAGCAAAATTTGGTCCTGTTCCTGGAGGCCAAGGTAATTGCATGATGTGTAGACATTTTGTAACAGGATTACCTTGGTTAATTGAATTGTGGTTGCATGGTAATAAATTGCTCGAAGAAATAACCTTCCAAGCAAAGGAAATTGATGCGCTTCGCTCAAAACAAACAGCATTGACCAAGCAACGATACAATCTTGTTAAAAATGATCAATCACATTTGATTATGCCAGAAATGATATCGAAAATTAAAAACCTAGATGCGCATATTGAAACGAAGTCAGAGCAACTAGATCAAACCATTTACAATGCTCATGCAACGTACAATTACATTAATAGTGTCCGAAAACTAAAACCATTAAACAGTGAGGTTATCGAAGAAAATTATTCTGAAACAAATACTGTAACGAAAATAAATAGTGATCTAGGAAT
>CAXBKC010000387.1:0-4274 GCA_963975615.1 uncultured Oleiphilus sp. | reverse complement strand
ATGTTTAAGTCGCTTTGCTCAAAGGATTAAAGGCTTAGATTCTTCTGCTGTTCAAATAGTAGGCACAAATGCTTTGCGTGCAGCCAAACAAAAGAAAGAGTTTTTGAGGCAGGCTGAACTTATCGCAGGTTACCCGATTGAAATCATTTCGGGGCGGGAAGAGGCGCGGTTAATTTATTTAGGTGTGGCTCATACCTTATCAGATGATCATGGCAATCGATTAGTCATCGACATAGGTGGTGGTAGTACTGAATTAATCATAGGAGAGCGCTTTGAAACTAAAGCCCTTGAAAGTTTACATGTAGGCTGTGTATCTTTTCGGGAAAAATATTTTATTGATGGGCAACTTACTGAAAAGAATTTTTCGAAGGCAACTAAACATACCTCCAGAGAATTATTGGGTATCAGTAAGAATTATTCTCAATTAGGTTGGGAAAATTGTGTTGGCGCTTCGGGTTCTGTAAAGGCTATCTTGAATAGTTTAAAGTATTTAGACTACACGAATGACACAATTGAGCTAGCAGACTTATATAAACTTCGACAGAAAATGATCAAGTTAGGACATATTAACTTTCTTGATGAAGTAGGAGTTAAAAAAGATCGAGCTAATATTTTTCCTGCTGGCTTGTCTATTTTGATAGCTTGCTTCGAAGTGTTATCAATTAAAAACATGAATTTTACAACAGGTGCGCTAAGGGAAGGTTTACTCTACGATATTGTTGGACGCAAACAGCATGAAGATGTACGTGAACGAACCATTCAATCGATGCAGCTACGTTATGATGTTGATAAGGTACACGCTCTACAAGTAGAGGAAACAGCTCTTTACGCCTATACACTGATTGCAGACAGTTGGGGCATCAGAAATCAAAGAAATGAGAATTTATTACGCTGGGCATGCAGAATTTTTGAAGTAGGCTTGTCAATTGCTCATGCACAGTATCATCGTCATGGCGCTTATTTGGTTTATTATTCAGAGTTGCCAGGCTTTACTCGTTTATCACAGTTATATCTGTCTATTTTAGTTCGCTCTCACCGCCGAAAGTTTTCGGATGAACCCTTTGTTGCTTTAACAGATGTTGAGCAAATTCTACTTAAAAAACTGAGTGTGATTTTCCGTTTAGCAAATGTACTTACTGTGGCAAGGAAGTCTTCAGAAACAAACTTCTCGCTTAAAGTTGATGGCAAAATCATATTATTAGATATGGGTGAAGGCTGGTTAAAAGATAATCCTTTAAATGAGGCTAACTTAGAGCTAGAAAAAGAGCTTTTAATAAGGCAAGGTTTTGAACTTCAGATTAAATGAGACTTAATCCATTGGATAAAGATGAAAAAAATATGCTAGTACTTGGAATAGAGACCTCTTGTGATGAAACTGGTGTAGCGCTCTATCATACTCAGAAGGGCTTGTTAGCACATAAACTATATTCACAGGTAAAAATGCATGCAGATTATGGTGGTGTGGTACCAGAACTTGCTTCTAGAGATCATGTTCGAAAAACCATTCCCTTAATTGAAGAGATTTTAAAAGAAGCAAAGCTTAAGCGTACAGATATCACTGCGATTGCTTATACCGCAGGCCCAGGTTTAGTGGGCGCTTTAATGGTAGGTGCTGCAATTGCGAATGCCTTAGCATTAGCCTTGGATATCCCAATTATTGGTGTTCACCATATGGAAGGCCACCTTCTTGCGCCCATGTTGGAAGAGTCACCACCTGAATTTCCATTTATAGGATTACTGGTTTCTGGTGGCCATACTCAGTTAGTTAAAGTGGATGGGATTGGCCAATACGAAATTTTAGGCGAATCGCTTGATGATGCGGCAGGAGAAGCCTTCGATAAGGCCGCTAAAATGATGGGCTTGGATTACCCAGGCGGGCCTCGAATAGCAAAGTTAGCACAATTAGCGAGAGAACAATTTGAGGGCACACCTTATCGCTTTCCCAGGCCCATGACTGATAGGCCTGGTTTAGATTTTAGCTTTAGTGGACTAAAAACGTTCACCCTAAACACCATACATAAAGTGAAATCCGAGAGTACACAAGTGCCTGAAAGTCTTTCTGAAAAAGACAAAGCACAAATTGCTTTGTCTTTTGAGGAAGCTGTTGTGGATACCTTACGAATTAAATGTAAGCGTGCTTTAGAGCAGACAGGTTTAAAGACTTTGGTGATAGCTGGTGGCGTGAGTGCGAATACTCACTTACGTGAGACGCTAGATAAAACGTTGCATGGTATGAAGGCTAAGGTGTTTTATGCTCGTCCTGAATTTTGTACTGACAACGGCGCTATGATTGCTTATGCCGGAGCACAACGTTTAAAAGCAGGGCAAACGAGTGAAGATGCATTTTCGGTAAAAGCACGATGGCCGATGAATACCTTAGAGCCTTTGGAGTAAATATCATTAATACACAATCACAACCTTGGCAAACTATGAGTGATAAAGTTCTTATTCAAGAACTAGAATTGGAGGCATCTATTGGCGTCTTTGATTGGGAAAAAAAGATTAAACAACGCTTAGTTTTTAATTTAGAACTCTCTTGTGATTTCGCAAAAGCGAGCGAGACAGATAATATTGAAGATGCCGTAAATTATGCCCAGGTCTGTGAAGAAATTGAATCGCTTCTGTCATTAAAACACTATCAACTATTAGAATATTTAGCTGAAAGGGTTTGCCATCAGTTATTCGATAGCTTTCCGATCTCTGCTATCCAATTATCTATTTATAAGCCAGAAGCCGTTTCTAAAACGAAAAGTGTGGGCGTGAGTGTTTTTCGTGAACGCAAAAATGGTTAAACCTAATTAAGAATATTATAGAGAGTAAAGATTTAGTGATTGAACACGATGTTTTTCTTAGTTTAGGTTCAAATATTGATCGAGTTGATAATATCAATTCTTGTTTGGAAAGCTTGCTGCAAGCATTCGGAGATGTTAGCTGTTCACCTGTTTACGAGTCAGAGCCGGTAGGCTTTGAAGGTAGTTCTTTTTATAATTTGACGGTAAAAATCACAACAGGTTTAAGTTTAGATGTGCTAACACAAACATTAAAAAGCATAGAAGATGAAAATGGCAGGGTACGAGGAGGTAAGAAATTCTCTTCTCGTACCTTGGATATTGATATTTTAACCTATGGTGATTTGTGTGGCGTGTTTGGTGGTATCGAGTTACCAAGGCCAGAGATTTTCTTCAATGCTTTCGTCTTGCTGCCTATGGCTGAGTTGGCTGCCGATGTGATTGAGCCTAAAACAAAACAGAGCTTTGCCGCGCTTTGGTTAGAAAGAAGAAGCGACATCCTGATAAAACAGAAACTATGGCAAGTCGACTTTGAATGGCCTAGTGGGATTAAATATATACATACAAGCGCGTCTGTTGCCTAAGCATTATACAAATTTAATAAACCTAAAGAAGATGAATCTAATTTTTCAGCAAGCTTGTCATCAGACATGGCTAGAAAGATTTCTTTACTCAAAACCTTTCCTAACTCCACCCCCCATTGATCAAAAGGATTTATACCCCAAATTGCACTTTGTACGAATGTTTTATGTTCATAAAGCGCAGTAAGTGCACCTAGAGTTTTGGGTGTTAGTTCTTTCAATATCAAGGTGTTGCTAGGTTGATTACCATTGTTTTCTTTATGAGGTGCTAGCTTGTTGGCCTCACTTTCACCCATACCCTGTTTAAGCAATTCATTAATAGCCTCTTTCTTACTTTTACCTGCCATTAAAGCTTTTGACTGACTCAGGCAGTTACTAAATAGGTGTTGATGATGTTGAGCGATAGGGTGATGCGTGCTTAAGCAAGCTATGAAGTCAGAAGGTAATAAATGCGTGCCCTGATGTAGTAACTGATGATAAGCATGCTGACCATTACAGCCAATACCACCCCAAATAATAGGCCCTGTGTTGTAAGTAAGTGCTTCACCACTTCTGGAAACATGCTTGCCATTACTTTCCATATCTAGCTGTTGAAGATGGTCCGGAAAGGTTTTGAGATATTGTTCATAGGGTAGAATCGCATGACTGGTGGTATGGAAATAGATTTGATACCAAGCACCGATTAAACCAAGTAGGACGGGGGCATTTTGTGCTAATGGTGCATTTAAAAAATGCTGATCCATATCATGCGCGCCCGCTAGTAGTGATTTAAAATTATCCATACCAATTAAGAAAGCAATGGGTAGGCCAATAGCAGACCAGAGTGAATAACGCCCACCCACCCAATCCCACATGGGGAAAATACGATCAGATGAAATACCCAAATCCAGTGCTACCTGCTCAT
>CAXBKC010000386.1:0-4276 GCA_963975615.1 uncultured Oleiphilus sp. | reverse complement strand
CTTACAAATAGAGAATTAAAAATTAGTCGGCCAAGTGCCAGTTTGAGCCACAACCCAACCAGTAAGGCATCCAACTCTACCTCACGTCATCCCGTACTTGTTACGGGATCCATTGTTTGAGATCTTCGAGGCGTAGGGGATTTAATCTGGCAGATGATTCAACGACTAAGACAATGGATTACCGCCTTCGCGGCAATGACGAGCGTGCCAACTTCAGTTGTAACCCTACCAGTAAAGTACTCAACTCTACCTCACGTCATCCCGTACTCGTTACGGGACCCATGGTTTAAGCTGTTCGAGGTGGAGAGGTATTAATCTGTAAATGCTTCAACGACTAGAACAATGGATTGCCGCCTACGCGTCTATTAAGAGTGTGTGCCAATTTCTGACCTCGGAGGTCATAATCAAAATGGCCTGATTATCGTCATTTCCCTAGTTAGAAGAATTGAGGCTTTGCTACTAAAGGAGCCCTTTTTGATAGTGAGTTTTTAATTTGTCAATCCTTAGCTAATTTATCGATATGATAGATACTTCCCGTATTCGACGTTCAATTTATATAAACTAAATGGCAAAAAATAATAAGGGCAGGAGATGAGATTAGTTAAAGGACTGTTACTTTTACTAATGGTCATAGGGTGTGCACAGGTATCTATTTCACAATATAACCTAGGGCGTGAACATACACGTGTGGCTGTAGAATTACCAAGCTTGGGTGGTGTTATAGATACTTCATATCGCTATATATTTGAAACCCAAAAAAATCAAATTCCTTCGGAACCAATAGAGGTTTATAAACTAGCACGAGCAGAACTTGATGCTCTTCCAAACGACAGAATTAGTGCAGTTCGTTTTGGTCACTCCACCGTATTGATCAAAATAGAAAGCCAGTACTGGTTAACAGACCCTGTTTTTTCAAATAGCTTAGGGCCTATCTACTCTCTGGGTGTTAAAAGGTTTCATGACGCACCGTTAACTATTTCCGAACTTCCACTCATTAAGGGCGTGCTGATATCACATAACCATTACGATCACTTGGACAGACTCACAGTTGAGGCGCTGCGTAAAAAAGTAGAACATTTTTATGTGCCTCTAGGGAACGGTGAATACTTAGTAGATTGGGGAATTGACCCTGAAAACATTACTGAATTAGATTGGTGGGACGGTGTCAACGTAGGTGAGTTAACCATCGTAGCAACGCCAGCTAATCATATTTCAGGTCGCGTACTTATTGATCAGAACAAAGCGCTCTGGAGTTCTTGGGTGCTTCATAGCAAGACACAGAGCGTGTTTTTCAGTGGTGATGGCGGTTATTCAGGAATATTCAAAGAAATCGGTGAACGTTATGGCCCATTTGATCTGACCCTGATGGAAAATGGCTCTTATGATCATAGCTGGGAAAAAGAGCATTTAATGCCTGAACAGACTATTCAGGCTCATATCGATTTGGGTGGCAATGTTTTAATGCCTATTCATAACGGTACCTTTGATCTGGCTTTCCATGAATGGACTGATCCTCTTGAAAGTGTGAGCCTCTTGGCTAAAGGCAAAGGCATTAATCTATCGGTACCTATTATGGGCAAACCAGTCATTGTCGAAAGTAGATCTCAGGAATATGCCTTATCGAATCAACCCTTATGGTGGCACTAAAATGAATGAGAGGCTAAAAAAATGGTCTGGTTCTGCCGCTATCGTTCAGGGTCTAGGTGTATTTGTCGGTACCTCAGGTCATAACGTCGAGCATCGGCACTGGGCACATCAAATCAGCATAGCGCTAGAGGATGAAATTGTTATTTCTTCAGGAAAAGTGACGGTAAAGGGAAGCGCTCTATTTATTCCAGCCAATACCCCACATGCGCTGCACCCGAGTTTAACCTTGACTGTTTACCTTGATCCAAACTCGACATTAGCAAAATCAATAGTAGGCAATATTGGTAACCTTAATTCAATATGCCAACTCAATTCTAAAATACAAAATCAAATTACCGATTGCTTCAAGAATATAGATAAGCTAGAAAGCAGCTTTCAAGCATTACAGCAAACGTTTATGAAATCAATCACCAATAATTCGGATGATCGCTTAACAAAAGTCTTATCAAGACTGGATGATATTTACTCCGGTGACACTATCACTCGTGATGAATTAGCTGCACATGTTAGCTTATCACCCAGCAGGTTTTCTCATTGGTTTAAAGAAAAAACCGGAATGCCACTAAGAAGTTACAAAAAATGGCTTCACCTGGTTCATGGAATTGAACTTATTCTGACTAACAATAACATTCAGTCTGCTGCGTATGGTTCAAATTTTGCTGATCAAGCACATTTTTCCAGAACATTTAAACAAGCATTCGGATTATCGCCTGCCTTAGCGCTATCAAATATAAATCGTACTTAGATTTTCATATTAGCTTTTTCATTCAATACGAAATAATGAAGACTCAATACTATTGCTTCTGTTGTTCAATAAGTTGGAGAGAGCTATGAATAGAAATTCAAAAGAATTCATCCCTGCGCTTAGGTTTAGCTGGCTAACAGCTTTATATGACCCAATAGTTGCTTTGACCTGCAGGGAAAGATTTTTCAAATCTCGTTTAATAGAGCAAGCAGGACTCGTCGCAAACCAACAGGTATTAGACCTTGGTTCAGGGTCAGGAACGCTTGCGATACAAATCAAAAAAAAAGTAAATGGTTCGTTAGTGACGGGCATTGATGCTGACGAAAATATTATTTCGATTGCTCAAAAAAAATCTAGCTCGCTTGGTCTGGGTGTAAACTTTGTTGAGGGATTATCATTCGATTTGCCTTTCGATGGAAACCAATTTGAACGTTGTGTTTCGAGCTTATTTTTTCATCACCTTAACTTGAAAAACAAAGAACTGACATTGCAAGAAGCGTATAGAGTGTTGACTCCAAATGGAGAAATTCATATCGCTGATTGGGGGAAGCCTACAAACATTATTATGCGCTGCTTATTTTATATAGTTCAGGTAT
This sequence comes from uncultured Oleiphilus sp., assembly GCA_963975615.1. Taxonomy (GTDB): domain Bacteria; phylum Pseudomonadota; class Gammaproteobacteria; order Pseudomonadales; family Oleiphilaceae; genus PZPK01. The sequence goes on along the minus strand of CAXBKC010000386.1, from coordinate 1,288 downwards.
TAGATGGTTTCGAAACAACATCAGATAGTGTTAATGGTGTTTTACCTGAATTAATGAAGAAGGTTGGATTTGTAAATGTTTCGGTTAATGAAACTATTTCGACTCCGCTTGGAACCATAACATTGTATAGTGGAAAAAAGTTGGCCTGACATCTTTGCTAATGTGGGGCCTTACTTGCGGAGTTCAAAGGCAGGAGTGCGAAAAGCGAAGAGGTAGGACAGCTTTGCGGCTTGCACTTGCCAATCAAGTGCGAGAATAAGTCACGTAATCAAATACCTTTCAATATAGGAATGCTGACAGGCTGTATTTGTCATAATATATTTGCATCGAAATTATAAATATTAAGTTTAGGGAATAGACTGCACATGAAAGAAAATGATTTACAGATACCCCCTAAGTTCATCGATATCGGCGCGAACCTCACAAACAAACGGTTCGCGAATGACTTAAATGAGGTGTTAGACCGAGCAAAAGCAGCCGGGGTGCAGCATATCGTGCTAACAGGCACATCGGAACATTCAAGTGAACAGGCCGCCGGCTTAGCAGAAACAAATCGTTCCTTGCTAAGTTGCACCGCAGGCGTTCACCCACACGACGCAAAAAGCTGGAATGAATCTAGCCGCAACCATATTCGCAAATTAGCTGAACACTCTGCCGTAGTAGCTATTGGAGAATGTGGCCTCGACTTTAACCGCGATTTTTCGCCTAGGCCTCAACAAGAAGCGTGTTTCGAGTCGCAACTTGGGCTCGCTGCAGAACTTGGCAAACCAGTATTTCTTCACGAGCGCGATGCGCATGATCGTTTTATCGACATTCTTAAAGCCTATCGTGACGACCTTAAAGGGGCCGTCGTACACTGTTTTACTGGGAACAAGAAAGCGCTTTTCAACTATTTAGATTTGGATTGCCATATCGGAATTACAGGATGGGTATGCGACGAACGAAGGGGTATAGAATTGCGGGAACTGGTTAAAAACATACCCGCTTCAAGATTAATGATAGAAACCGATGCCCCTTATTTAGCGCCTCGCGACCTGAGGCCCAAACCAAAAGGTGGGCGCAACGAGCCTTATTGTCTAAAGCATATCGCGGCCGTGATCGCACAGCTTCGAGGGGTCAGTCTAAATCAATTTGCTGACGATACTTATTCAACAACCTCCGAGTTTTTCAGTCTACACATCTAGTTATATAGGGGAATAAAACATAGTGTCTTTTAGGTTATGTTGTGAGTATCGCTTTTGCTCCAGCCTGTGTGAAAACTATGGTTCAGTTTTTGCTGATAACATTC
>CAXBKC010000385.1:0-4299 GCA_963975615.1 uncultured Oleiphilus sp. | reverse complement strand
ATTGATAGGCGCTTGGTTATACGTAGTGGTGATAGATTAAATGTATATTGGGATATTTTTCGAGAGTTTGTTTTAACAGGTTCTGTTCCAGTTATTCCATTGAGGTACCTTCCATCTACTGATTTTTCATCTCTATATAAAGTTGTTAAACACATTGATCATAAAGCCAAGCTATCTGTACGGGAATTGGTTTTGAAAACAAAGCTATCTGAAGGAACTATTCAAAATATTGGTTCAGATATGATTATGTTCGGTGTCGCTAGTAGAGAAAGCGGACTCTATTCTTTAAGTGAAGATGTCAAGGTTTGCAGTGAGATTGAGATCTTAAGGGCTATACGTGAAAAGTTTTCGAAACATGCATTTACTTATGCAATTAAAGATAAATCATCACACTCAGTTGCAAATGTTAATGTCCTAATTGATATTCTCAAGAAACTCTATCCTGATAATAAATATGCAGATAAAACATGGCATGCTTATACAGTTAGACTCTGTAGGTGGATGGAGTTGTGCGGTTTTATTGAACCATCTGGAAATGGCTGGTTCTTTAGGGATCAAGGTGATGTTGTTACCGAAAGGATTCAATCAGAGCGTAAGCGAAGGAAAAGTAATATATTTACAGCTCCTGCATCACCCGGACTTGCGTTAGAAACACTTAACTGGCTAATTGAAAAAGGCAGTGTTGGTAAGAACGAGACTAAACCAAAAGGTTATAGGAATGCACTCTCAGTTCTAAAACGGTTCGAGCTGATATTTGTGGATGGCGAAAAATATTTTGTAGACGAAGATAAAATGAGAAAGTTTCCTGAGAAAAGGGAAGCCCTCTGGATAAGTGCAAATACAGAGGAGGTGCTTCTAGATATAGTAAAACTACTAGAATCAGATAATCAGTTATCAGGAAAGGATATAGGTGATTTTATCGCAGAAAAGCATGACTTAACTTGGACTGATGCGTCTAAAGTGAGAAATGGCGGTGCAATACGACAATGGGCGCTATGGCTGTACGAGGGAAGAAATAGTTCTGAAATACCCGCGTGTCCCGGGCGAGCTTAATCACCCTAACAAATCGCTACACACGGATAAATTAGTCGCTGCGCTCCCAATTTGCCGGTGAGCGAAGTGTTAGCAATATATCATAGAGACATGCGTGAATGGATAATTACTCATCAAGATTTGACTGGCATAAAGCTGTGGATAGTACCGTCAGCAATGCGCTGGGGAAATGCTACCCCCGTGACTGGAAGGATGAAGATCATTTAACAAGATCTCTTTTGTCAGCATTAAGGGATGAGCATTCCAATGTGACAATTGAGAAAGATAAAATTACCGGAAAAAAAACAAAATGCCATTGGGATATTTATAAAAATACCAAAGAAATGGGCATAGAACAAAAACATGGAGATATTGGCGTTCTTGTTCAGCTACGATTTGATAATAATAAAATATTAGAGGGGGTAGCCTTTCTAGAAGCCAAGCGAATCTATCACGACCTATCTGATGATTCAAAATCTAAATTTTCTGCGCTTGATAAAAAACAACTAGAAAGATATTGCGCTAACTCGTCATTTCATCGAACAGTTTTCTATGATTGTTTTCAAGAAGAAGATGGCAGTCATTCTGCTGTTTCATTAACGCTGCCAACTCATCATCTTCTAGCCATTGATAAAGACAACAGGGATGTCTATCCATATTGCGAGTACTTGTCATACTGCTTAACTAATCGCTACTTCCAGGGTTATGAGCTGGACTTCAATCCTGACTTGGTTGAGTCAGTTAAAGGATTTCTTGGTGCGAATGGTGGAGTAAAGTTCTTAATTGTAGCGCAATCCACTTTAAGCCCTGATCTTGAGCTAAACCCTGAGCTAATAGAAATTAATCGTGATATTTATAAGCCCATTACCACAAACGAATCTGACAACACGCCAAACAATAGCTTTGGTGGTCCGCGTATGTAATTGCTAACAAGGCGCTAATTCGCTGATTTCATTCGCTGGGACGGCGGGCCGCCGTCCCTTAGCTTAATCTTTATATCAGAGACGACTTAAGTTAGGCTCTTGGCAGTAGTCGCTTATATGTGCCACAAACAGAATTACCAGTGATTAATGTTTTCAGTATGCGCTATTCGCAGGTTGAAGGTGGGGGTGCTGGTATACGTAGTGGTATATTGTATTTTTCTTCTTTATATTTATCTTTTTAAAATCATGTTGTTATATGTTTTTTTATGCTCCTGCCAGGATTACATAGCGAGAAAAATTGCTGGAATACTTGAAAGTCGAGCTCCTTGGCTCGCCAATGTATCGAGTGTCATCTTGCAGCAGGTCTTGCTGAATTAAATAATCCCTTTCGACATTCTCTTCAGCTCGAAGCTCAAAGCTAGGAATCGGCGTTAAGTGCTAGGATGATAAACAGCCCGTCCGATTAACAGCTGTGGGCATGCAATCGAAATCTACCGCTGTCACAGCGGCGTTGGCGTTGGCGCTGGCAGGCCGGTGGTGAGCGCCCTTAATGTGGTCTGAGGTGGCTTGCCTGCAGGTCAATATGATTTCCTGGGAGCACACCAGTGGGCGTGTTACTGCCTGAGTAAGGTAGTCTTTATGCGCTCAATTGGTTTTGAGTGTCTATACTAAAGTTAGAAAGAAATCTACGGCTGCTGTTGAAAATTAATTTAATGATGCGTCTAGAGTTTTAGGTTGTAGTTTTTTAAGTCTTATAATGAAAAAAAGTATTTATTTGCTAATCTGAATTAGGTAAAATAATTCAGCAGGGAATTATAAGGTGTTGCGTAGGTGGTTGTTTTTACGTGGTTTTCAGTGCTTTATAAAAACCTTGTGCGTTAGCAGGGTGATTTCAAAGTTCTGGAAAATAAAGGCGAAAAGTTGTTAAAGTTTGGCAAATAGCGTTGTCTGGCATCATTTCGACGTGCAGTTTTTCTATATGCTCTAATAATATTTCTATCTTAAAAAACAGCAGCAACTTACTAGTGCTGAATGATAAAAAAACAAGGGAACAGGCATGCAGTGCGCATTGCTACGCAGCGGTAAAAGTGAGCGGTTTTCGGCGTTGGGGGAGACCGGACAGCCTGTCTTTCGTTCGGCTCTTCAGCTCAGAGAGTCCATTCGTCGTGAGGCACGCAAGCGCAAGTCACAAGAACCCGACTTCCCGCATATGGAGCTGCATCTGGCAATTCCACAAAGCGATCAGCAGGGCGAACGCCTGGACTGGTATAGCGGAATGGAGGGCGATGTTATTCCCTGGAGTGCTGCTAGCGAAGAGGAACGAGCACCCGCCCGTCAAGAGCTGCGTCACTTTGAAACCTTTCTTGAAAGTTTTAGCGATTCTTCGTTGGCCAAAGCAGAAGGAACTCATAATGACCGGGGCGTGCTGGCCAAATTGCTAAAGCAAGTCATTCGAATTCCCGATCAAGATTATGTTTATCTCGTCAATGGAACGCCTGTGCTTACCTTTTGGGGATTTGAGCATCCTGATGCCAAGCGTACTACCGACCCCTTACATTTTCTTTATCCGCAAGATACTGCCCCGGCACCAGCGCCAGGCCCCAACCCAGAAGTGCCGTTGGCAGGTACTCCTTCAACTGAGCCAGTCATCGAACAGAAATCCGTGTTGGAAGAGCGACGCCCTTGGTGGCGACGCTGGTGGCCGTTAGCTCTGCTGTTGTTATTGTTGTTGCTCTTGTTAACATTTTTCGGTCTGCGTAGTTGCACGCCACAAGCCAACCTGCCTGAAGTTGGGACTGGAAATTTGCAAGCGCCTGATTTTCAGACGTCTGATGTGAGCCTGAACAATCTGAACATGCCTACGTTACCGACTCTGAATTTTCCTGCTATTTCCTTACCTGATCTGTACAATCCACATTGGTGGGGCGGTGCCAGTAATGGCGGAGCTGGAAGCAGCGGGATGGCACTTGATGGAAGCGGTGCAGGAGTTCCAGAAGCTGATTTACCTGAGATACAAGCTCCAGACCTTGGTATGGAGGCGAGTGTGCCCGAAGTGACTGCCTTGCCTGAAATGGGGGGTGCGGCAAGTGAACTGCCTGTCGAGGAGAACTTAACTGCGTCGCCGGTTGCACCGCCTGAACTGGGGCAGGGGACGCCGCCAGCGAACTCCGAGGCATCGCCTTCAACAACGTTCGAACCGCTTACTATTCCTCCTCAGGCTGAGGATGGTCCCGCCGATTTCATGAACGGTAATTGGCGTGCAGCGGGTGTAATGGATAGCGAGACGGGACGCCCGTTACGCGTTTCCTATGCGTTTGAACAGGGCAAGGGACAAGTGCAGCTG
>CAXBKC010000384.1:0-4311 GCA_963975615.1 uncultured Oleiphilus sp. | reverse complement strand
ATCCGCGTCAAAAGATGAGGAGCCAATCCTCCTGGTTTTAGCGGCAGATCATTTAATAGAAGATGAGAATCTATTTCACAAAGCAGTAGAGAAGGCTTTACCTTTCGCTCAAGACGATCAACTTGTGACCTTTGGTATCACTCCAACTGCACCTGAAATAGGCTACGGCTATATTAAGTGCGGCGAGAGCCATGGTGATGCCTTCTCTGTACAAGAGTTTGTTGAGAAACCAAGTTTAGATGTTGCAAAAGCTTATTTAGCCAGCGGTAACTACTTCTGGAATAGTGGCATGTTCCTATTCAAGGCTTCACGGTATTTAGAAGAATTAAAATCTCATCGGCCCGATATACTCAGCGCCTGTGAAAAGGCAATGTCTGCTACAAAGCCCGATATGGATTTTATTAGAGTCTCAAAAGAAGAGTTTGAACGCTGCCCCGATGATTCTATCGATTATGCAGTGATGGAAAAGACAGATGCCGCCAAAATGATACCAATGGATGCAGGCTGGAGTGACGTTGGTTCTTGGTCAGCCTTATGGGAAGTGTCAGAGAAAGATGAAAATCAAAATGTTTCTTCCGGTGATGTAATAAATATCAATTCAACAAACAGCTACATCTATGCAGAATCTAAACTGGTATCAACTGTTGGAATTGATAACCTCGTTGTGATTGAGACCAAAGATGCGGTATTGGTGGCTAATAAAGACAAAGTGCAGCATGTAAAAGATGTTGTGAAACTGCTTAAACAGTCAGGTCGGACTGAACATAAGATACACCGAGAAGTATTTCGACCGTGGGGAAAATATGACTCAATTGACAATGGTGTGCGAGACCAAGTAAAGCGTATCACCGTTAAACCTGGCGAAAAACTATCTATTCAAATGCATCATCATAGAGCAGAACATTGGATAGTCGTATGTGGTACCGCGAAAGTGACTATTGGTGAAAAGACCTTTTTACTTAGTGAGAATGAATCAACTTACATTCCTATAGGTACAATTCACGCTTTAGAAAACCCGGGGAAAATTCCTTTGGAAATGATTGAGGTTCAAACCGGTGGGTATCTGGGTGAAGATGATATTGTTCGCTTCGAAGATCGCTATGGTAGGGTTTAAATCGAATCTTACTAATAAAATTTAGGCTTTGAATGAAAGTTTCAATAATTACAGTTTGTTTTAACTCAGAAAGTACGATCGAAGATACATTACAATCAGTCGCCTCTCAAACATATCCAGATATTGAATATATTGTTGTTGATGGTTTATCAACGGACGGAACGAACGATATAGTCAAAAAGTATTCTGATATTGTTGCTGTGCATATAAGTGAAAAGGATAAGGGCTTATATGATGCGATGAATAAGGGGATTCAGCGTGCTACAGGAGATGTTGTTGGTATATTAAACTCTGATGATGTTTTTTTTGATGAAACTATAATTCAGCAAGTAGTTGATGGCTTTAAAGATAATGACTGCTTATATGCGGATGTTGGTTTTTACAAAGGTGAAATTCTAGATGTTAAAGTAAGACATTATTCCTCTCAAGGATTCTCTGTTCAAAAGCTCGCGAGAGGCATGATGCCAGCACATCCTTCTTTATATATTCGCCGAGGGCTTTTTGAACAGGTTGGCTATTATAGCCAAAGCTATAGAATTGCTTCTGACTTCGATATGGTTGCTAGGCTCTTTAGCGTGCGCAATTTTAAAAGTAGTTATATCCCTTCAGAGTTTGTGAAAATGCGCCTAGGCGGGATTAGCACAGGTGGATTAAGATCAAATTATTTATTGAACAGGGAAATTATTCATTCCTGTAAAGCTAATAATATTAAAACTAATTGGTTAAAGGTTTTATCCAAATATCCTGAAAAACTATTGGGATATTTCTTCAAGTGAAAATATTATTAACAGGTGCAAGCGGCTTTGTAGGAAGTGCTTTGCTAGCTAAACTAGGAGTAATTAATACTCGAGTTTTAGGACGATCAAGGCCTTCGTTAAATAAAGTTGATTTTTTTTATTCAGAAATACTGCCTGATTCAGACTTTAGCGATGCTCTTAAAAATATCGATGTCGTTATTCATTCAGCTGCACGCGCTCATATTATGAAAGACGAGAGCTGTGACCCATATACTGAATACCGTAACGTAAATACCTTAGGTACCCTGAGCTTAGCACGGCAAGCTGCATCTGCCGGTGTAAAACGTTTAATTTTTATCAGCTCTATCAAAGTTAATGGTGAGTCTACTTCAATTGGGCAGCCATTCTTCTATGATGATGAGCCATCCCCTGAAGATCCCTATGGTCAATCAAAAGCTGAAGCTGAAAGAGGGCTTCTTGAATTAGCCCAAGAAACTGGCATGGAAGTTGTGATTATAAGACCGCCCTTAGTTTATGGTCCTGGCGTAAAGGCAAATTTTGCTTCTATGATGAATTTTGCGACAATGAATTTGCCGTTACCGCTTGGTGCAATTAAGAATATGCGAAGTCTGGTTTCGATTGATAACTTAGTTGATTTAATTGTCACGTGTATAGATCACCCTAAAGCAGCTGGTAATATATTTCTTGTCAGTGATGATTTCGATATATCAACTACTGAGCTATTAAAGGAACTCACAAGAGCCGCTGGGAAAAAGCCACATTTAATTCCAATTCCTATGGCCTTAGTAAGAGGTTTAGCTATTTTGTTGGGAAAGAGGGCGGTTACTGACCGTTTATGTGGCAATCTTCAGTTAGATATTACTCATACTAAAAATACGCTTGATTGGTCTCCACCAGTTACCTTTCAAGAAGGTATTACTCGTTGCTTCTTAAAGGATAATTGATTTGTTGATTCGAATATTTGATATGCTGTTTTCTTTCTTTGGGTTATTTATCGGCTTCCCAGTGTTTTTGATTTTAACTATCGTTGGTCTATTCGATACTGGTTCTCCAATATTCAAACAAGTTAGAGTGGGCAGAAATAAAAAACCTTTCACCTTAGTTAAATTCCGCACAATGAAATTGGATACGGCTTCTGTTGCAAGTCATTTGGCTAGTACTGCTTCAATAACGCCATTTGGTGGTTTTTTACGCCGAACCAAACTAGATGAATTGCCCCAGTTATGGAGTGTCTTAAAAGGGGAAATGAGTTTAGTTGGTCCTCGTCCAGGACTTTTTAATCAAGAAGAACTTACTCTAGCACGTGATAAAAATAATGTATTTGATGTGCGTCCAGGTATTACTGGTTTGGCTCAAGTGAATGATATTGATATGTCCACACCTGAATTGTTAGCCAAAACTGATGCTGAGATGATCAAAACAATGTCCGTATTAAATTATTTTAAATACATATTTCAAACTATTTCAGGAAAAGGCGCAGGTGATAGAGTTAAATAAATCTGTATATCCCTACCTAAATATCATAGAGAAACTTCATGACTAGAAAATTATCATGCTTTAAAGCTTACGATATTCGCGGCCAGCTTGGCACTCAACTTTCTGAAGAAATTGCCTATGATATAGCTCGTGCTTATGGTGAATTTCTAAAACCTAAAAGTGTAGTCGTTGGTGGTGATGCACGTGAGACGAGTGAGGCTTTGAAGTTAGCTGCTGCAAATGGTTTACGAGATGCTGGTGTTGATGTTATAGACATAGGTATGGTGGGCACTGAAGAAGTTTATTTCGCGACGTCTTATCTAAAGGTAGATGGCGGCATAGAAGTAACAGCATCGCACAATCCAATAGATTACAACGGGATGAAACTGGTTAGGGAAGGGAGTCGGCCAATATCGGGTGATACTGGTTTGTTTGATATACAGAATCTTGCCGAGAAAGCTGATTGGGCTAGTGTCGATGATTCTTTGCGAGGTTCTTATACTCAGAAGTTTGTCCTTAAGGAATATGTTCAGCATTTGTTAGGCTATATCAATCCTGCTTATATTAAGCCATTAAAATTGGTTGTGAATTCAGGGAATGGTGCTGCAGGGCATGTAATTGATGAGCTAGAGGCACAGTTTAAGGCTTTATCTTTACCCATTGATTTTATAAAAGTACATCATGAGCCAGATTCAAGTTTCCCGAATGGTATCCCTAATCCTCTGTTGATTGAGAATAGAAGTCATACATCTGAAGCGGTAATAAAGCATGGTGCAGATATGGGGATAGCTTGGGATGGTGACTTTGATCGCTGCTTTTTGTTTGACGAGAATGGAGAGTTTGTAGATGGCTATTATATTGTAGGTTTACTCGCTGAAGCTTTTTTACAAAAAAACAAGGGCGCAAAAATCATTTTTGACCCTAGAGTGTATTGGAATACTGTCGATGTGATAGAAGCAAATG
>CAXBKC010000383.1:0-4325 GCA_963975615.1 uncultured Oleiphilus sp. | reverse complement strand
TTAAGAAGTTACCTTAAGATTAAGATTATTTTCTTATTAAGAATATATATTTTGAGGGGTTTTGATATGAAAAAAGAAAAAGAGCTTGCCGATAAGCCGGGTTCTGTCGTGGACAATCATTCATCTGGGCTAAACGTCACCGTTTAGCTCAAGCAACCTACCCGAATCCAGCGCGAGCCACGCCTTAGGATTCCTATTTGGTCTTGCTCCGAGTGGGGTTTACCATCGCCATGAACTGTTGCCAGTCATGCGGTGCGCTCTTACCGCACCTTTTCACCCTTACCGTTCAACAACGAGTGCTGACTTAGGCGGTTCACTTTCTGCTGCACTTTCCGTAGACTTTCGCCCCCCAGGCGTTACCTGGCACTCTGCTCTGCGGAGCCCGGACTTTCCTCCATGCCAAGGTAAACCTTAAACACAGCGATTGCCTAGCAAGCTCAGTGCAAAGTTATTACGCGGGAAGACTTTTAACAAGAAGAAGTTTTAAAAAGAGGGGTATTTTAGATTAAAATGCGGTAATCATTCTCTGACGGTAGCAATTGTAACATTTGAGATACTCGTTAAATTAGTTATATAGCCACTACCAATAGAAGGAGAATCTCTAGATACGAAGGCATCAATTGTTGCAACGAAATCGACTTTACGCTCAACTATGTACTGAACTGAGTCAACTTTTTGCTCAAGCTTAGTAATGGTCTGCTCAATTCGCCCAATCTCATAAGTTGTACTCCCTTGGTCATCACGGTTGGCATCTGGCTCAAAGATTACTCGATCAAACTCATCATCACGAATAACAAATGAAGACTCATCAAATGAAGACGGAGGTAGCTCATCAATATACCCAACTTCAAGGCCCGTCGAGCTAACCACTTCATTTCTTCGATCCAAACTTTCAACCCAAGACCCCACCTCTTGAACTAAAGAAAAATCTAACTCGTTAGATACCTCATCTTTAGCAGAAGCCTCAACTTGAACACTAGTTTTGAATGGCAACACCTCGTAACCATCATCAATTCTTAGGCCTGCTGCCGTAGGCCCGGCAACACTTATAATCTCTTCAGCAGTATTAGCAGAAATAGCAGATACAGAACCCATTGCCCCTTCAGACAGCAGCTCAAAGCTCATTACAATTGCGCTAAAAGAAACGCCCGTAACAAAACTTATAACTCTACAGTATTTGAGTAATTTGATTTGCATATAGAAACTTTTAAAAGCCCTGCTTTATTAAATGTAACATTTTGTTTATATTTTGCACGATGAAGAAATGAACTGCAATTCAATTAAAGATTACTCAAGCAAAAACGACTAATGCTTCTCATTTCGCATACTGACAGCTCTATCATAAAGAGCCTTCTTATCCCCACCATAAAACTCTGTAACAACTTGAACCGCTTTTTTAGGGGGCAGATACCCCACAAGCCTAGCAAGCAATTTTTCTTGATTTAGCAACTCATCATCATCCAGCCTTGGAGATCCAGATAACACCAAAACAAATTCACCTCGCTGCTGATTTAAATCCGCCTTAGTCCATGACAGCAAGCTTTCTGTCGAACCACTAGCTATTGTCTCAAAGCGCTTAGTCAACTCTCTAGCAATTACCAATTGTCGCCCGGGGAACAACTCTGCTAGCACCTCTAAAGTATTCAGAATACGGTGCGGCGACTCATAAAAGACTACCGTTTTAGGCTCATACCGAAACAACTCCAACAGATCAGTCTTCGCCTTTTTCTTTACAGGCAAGAACCCTTCATAAATAAATTTACCACACGGCAAACCGCTAGCACTTAATGCCGCAATAACGGCCGATGGGCCAGGTACAGGAACAACCTTCACCCCGGCTTTTTTTGCCACGGAAACTAAGGTATGGCCAGGATCAGAAATCAATGGCGTACCCGCATCGGAAACAAGTGCAACAGACTGCCCACCTAACACCAAATCAACAACATATTGCGACTTTTCAGTTTCATTATGCTCATGGTATGCAATTAATTTTGCAGAAATCCCATGATGCTCCAGCAATCTTTTAGTGTGCCTAGTGTCTTCAGCTGCAATAATGTCAACCTCTCGAAGCACTTCCAAACCTCTTATGGTAATATCAGACAAATTACCAATTGGGGTAGCTACAATGTAAATTGCACTTTCCAATTATTGCTTCCTCATTATTAAATATTTATTTAAAACCATTTATATACATAGACCCTACAATGAAATCACTGATAACACTACTTTGCACTGCATTTATCCTATTTTTATTAAATGGCTGCGGCTCACAACCTAAAAAGACAAACTTAGACAGCATTGATATAACTACAAGCACCAGCGAACCATCACCAGAGGAGCTGATCAATAAAGCCATTTCGACAAAAAATGAAAAAGACCGAGCAAGGCTCTATCTTCTCGCAGCTCAAAAATACTATTCCAATAAACTTACCTCTCAAAGCAGCGCAGTAGTAAGAGATATTGACATCAAGCTTTTATCATCAGACGACACTATCGAAGCACTAAGGCTTAATTTAGAGCTCGCCATATACGAAGATTTGGATTGGCATTTACAAAACTCAATTGATCTATTTAAGCGCACCACATTAAATAGAACAAATATCGACACATTAAAAATAATAATACCATTACTTGCTCAAACCTATGAAAAGCAAGATCAGACTATTTCAAGCGCTATATTATTAATAGAATACTCTGGCATCTTAGATAACGTTGACTACTCACAGCTAAACAATAAAATCTGGGAACTTCTGAGAAGCACAGACCCAATCCAACTAAACAACTATATTTATCAAGACAAAGACCTAGACGCAAGTGCATGGATTGAGCTCGCTATCGCTATTCAGCAAAACCAAATCAGCCTTGAAAATCAATACCTAGCCTACAAGCAATGGCAGACAAAATGGCCAAGTCACCCCGGCACAACCAACATCCCTAAAGAGCTTGAGCTATTATCGAAACTTCCGCAAACACGCCCATCTCAAATAATAATTGCCTTGCCTTTTACCGGCCCTCTCGCAGAAGTCGGAAAATCAGTAAGAGATGGATTCATGGCATCGTATTTAACAGCCCTTGATCAATATAATACAGAGCCAACAAATATCGAGTTTTTTGATACCAACAAAAACACCATAGAATCCTTATACTCAAAATCGTACATTGAAAATACACTGATTATAGGCCCATTAACGAAAAGCGATGTCAGAAAACTTCAGAGCTTGAATTTATCAAACACGACAACGCTTGCACTTAACTACTTAGAGACCTCACCACCATTTACGACAAACAAATCAGACAATCTATACCAGTTCGGATTAGACCCAGAAACTGAAATTAATCAACTATCAACTAGGCTGTCGAAAAGACATCTGAATAAAATCGCCTTTATTGCGCCAGAAAATGAACACGGCTTTCGCATACATGACTCCCTGCTACGAGGCCTTGAGGCAAATCAAAGCATCATCATTGAAAGCGTTTATTACCAGGACCAAAAAAGCCTGTCACCTTCCGTTGCAAAGCTACTAGCCACAGATTTAAGCGCCCAACGAAAGAATAAAATTCAAAGAATAACAAATTTAAATTTTGAATTTGAACCGCGCAGACGCAATGACATTGACGCTATTTTCATGCTAGCAAAGCCTCAAATAGCGAGCCAACTTAACCCACTTTTCGCATACCACTATGCCCGAAATTTACCTATTTACTCAAGCTCACAAATCCATCAGATCAATGAGCAACAGAGCGATCTCGACAACATCTTTTTTGTTGAAATGCCTTGGATGCTCAGCAATACGATTGAGATAAAAAACATAATAACCAGCACTCTACCTTCTGCAAAAAGTGAACACTCTCGTTTTTACGCTCTTGGAGCAGACGCCTTCACTTTAGCGCCAAGACTCAAGATCCTTAAAGAAATCAACAACAGCCAAGTTCAAGGACATACAGGAACCCTATCCATTGACAGCTCAGGAATAATTCATCGTGAACTTGAGTTAGCAGTTTTTAGAAGAGGAAAGGCTATCGCAATCAAGGAGTAACAAATGCTCAGCAAAGGACATGCATACGAGAAGATCGCAGAACAATATTTATCCCACAAAGGCTATCAAACTAGAGCAAGAAATTATCACAGTAGGCGAGGCGAGATAGACCTAGTAATGCAAAAGAATAATACAATTGTATTTGTTGAGGTGAGATATAGAAAAAGTGACGTTTACGGTAGTGCCGAAGCAAGTATTACTAAATCAAAACAAGCTAAAATTATTTTTAGTGCCAAACATTACATGACAAAATTTATGATATGGAATATGAACGCGCGCTTTGATGTA
>CAXBKC010000382.1:0-4327 GCA_963975615.1 uncultured Oleiphilus sp. | reverse complement strand
CTGGGGAGAGTTTGTAATTTAATTTGATGAACTCAACATACTTAGCCATATTAAAAACAGTAATTCAGTACCTACACCCAAGAAGCCTAGAAGCCTAGAAGCCTAGAAAAATAATACAGCAGTAGTGTTCACACCTGTCTATACTCAAGCTATATGAATAACTTTTTGGAAAACAAGCGCTTAATCCAGGCGTACGAGTAACTCCAAGTGGCAACGAATAAACATATCGAGATAGAAGTCCCCGTTAACCAATTAAAATTGGGGATGCACGTTATTCGATTGGATCGGCCTTGGCTAGAAACAGACTTCCCACTGCAAGGTTTTTTAATTAAAGACCCAAATCAAATCCAACGCTTAAAAAATCAATGTCAGTATGTCGTTATCCGCTCAACTTCGGCTAAAGCACCAAAATACAATGACAGGCGTCTAAAAAAACAAGGGCTTTTCGCTAGGTTATTTACTAAAAACAAAACTCCAGTTAAAGCAAAAAACGTTGCTATCTATAATCACATATCCGCTGCTCCGCCTGCTCCTGAAAAACGCATAATTTATACCAATCAAATCGGCACTGGTCAGGAAATATCTACGGCAAAATTAACCTACGATGATGCTAAAACCAGTGTAAATAGCTTGATGGAAAATATACGACTTGGAAAATCAGCAAATGTATTAGAGAGCAGCCATGCTGTTGATCATATTGTCGATAGCGTTATCCGCAACCAAGATGCACTTCGCTGGTTGTCCAGGATTAAGCATAAAGATGCGTATACAGCAGAACATTCAATCAACGTCTGTATATTATCTGCCACATTCGCTCGTTTTCTAGGTCATGATGAAAGTGAGATCAGGCGAATCGCGATGTGCGGTTTGCTGCATGATGTGGGTAAATCTAAAGTTCCGATAGATATTCTTAATAAGAATGGGCGACTCACCGCAGATGAATTAAATATCATGAAGGAGCACACCACTTTCGGTAAAGATCTGCTTCTGTCCATTGGCTATGAGGATAGAATCGCCGTAGATGTTGCTCACACTCATCATGAACGCCTTGACGGTAAAGGTTACCCTAGAGGTTTAAGCGCACCTCAAATCCCCTACTACGCTAAAGTTATTGCTTTAGCAGACTGCTATGACGCGATCACCAGTAGTCGAAGCTATGATAGTGCACGCGCATCCATGGAAGCTTTGGACATTATCTACAAATGTCGAGGCGTGCAATTTGATAACGAACTTGCGCTTGATTTCATCAAATGTATTGGCATTTATCCGCCGGGTGCAATTGTTGAACTCAATACAGGCCAAGTAGGCATCGTGATCTCTGCTAATACCAATAACAAATTACACCCTAAGGTTCTATTAGTTAGGAATAAATACAAAGAGGCTATTAGTGAAAGGCCTGTCGACCTAACTAGCAAGGAGTTTGAAGGTAAAATCAAGATTTCTCGAGAGCTGCCTGATGGTTCCTATGGTGTTCACTCAAGAGATTATCTTTCAATGGGTAGCATTATGGATATTATGAGAAATCAAACATGAAAAATGACTCAACCCAAGAAAAGCGACTATCAAAACGCTATCTATGTGACAAATTCTTTACCCATTGCACCATTCAAGGACCTGAAGAAAGCTTGGATTTGACAGCGATAAACTTTAATAAAAATGGTATCGGTGTGTTTTCGAGCGACTTCATTCCAGAATCTGATAATGTGAGTTTATCGATACATTATGAAAATCCAACACTCACACATGAGTTTTATAATCTTCCATGTTCGATCGTTTATTGTAACCAAACCGAGGTGGGCTCACATTGCGGCATTCGCTTTAACCTAAATGAAGTATCAGAGACCGATAAAGTGGCACTTGAGGCAATTGAGACACTCTTAATTAAATACGATGACCCTGATAACCGCTATCATTTATTCGATGACGAATAAGGTTAAGTTCGCCTCAATAAACGAACCATGTATGTAGATAAATCAAAGGAAGAAATTTAATATGAAAAAACTATTCTACTCATTA
This sequence comes from uncultured Oleiphilus sp., assembly GCA_963975615.1. Lineage (GTDB taxonomy): Bacteria > Pseudomonadota > Gammaproteobacteria > Pseudomonadales > Oleiphilaceae > PZPK01. Next base: position 2,311 of record CAXBKC010000382.1, on the reverse strand, counting down.
GTTATGACTACACTATGTTGTACCACTAGCCTCGCACTCGCTGAAGATCATCATTCAGTTAAAAAAAGCTTTACCGTGGCCGAGCTCAAACCAGGGTTTCATTTTTTACAGGGGAAAGGTGGCAATATTCTGTTGTCAGAAGGTAAAGATGGACTTCTCATTGTGGATAGTGATTACAGTGAGATGACGCCAGCATTGGAAGAAACCTTAGCGAAGTATAAAAGTGATTTAAAGTATGTACTTAATACCCACTGGCATGGCGACCACACACAAGGTAATAAGAAACTGGGGAAGAGCGCTGAGATAATTGCTCATGATAATGTCTACCAACGCCTAAATAGCCGTCAGGAAGTAAAACTGTTCAACATGGTATCAGAGCCATATCCTGCAGATGCATTACCGGATATTACCTTCGATCATTCTTTAACCCTACATTTCAATGATGAGACCATCAAAGCGCTTCACTTACCTAACGGTCACACTGACGGCGACAGTATTATCTTTTTTGAAAAGGCAAATGTCGTACATATGGGAGACCATTTTTTTAATGGCATGTTCCCCTTTGTTGATGTGGGTACAAACGGCAGTGTTCGTGGTGTCGCAAAAAATATTGATAGTATGCTTGATCAAATAAATAACGACACTGTCGTCGTTCCAGGTCACGGCCCCATCTCTAATAAAAAAGAATTGGTCGCGTTTAGAGATATGTTGGTAGCGACAGCCAATGAAGTTGAAAAGATGATGGATCAGAAAATGAGCCTTGACGCTATTCAGAAGAAAGGCTTGAGCGCGCAATGGGAACCATGGGGCCACGGCTTCTTAAGTGAGAAAGTATGGCTAAGCATTGTACACAGCAGCTTAGCCAAGGATGCAGAAAAATAAGCAATCTCATTGATAGACTAAAGCGCAAGCACTTCGACACAGATACTAGGTTTAGGATTTTCACCACAAAACACGTCGAATCTGTTTGCGTTCTGCTGGGTGTTCTGGCGTAGATAGACGTCATTATTTAAATAAACAGGGCCTTTAAATACGACATCTACTTGTAATATTTTTTCGTCTCCACCCGCTTTCTGAATTGCATCTGAATATTCAATGGCTTCGGCTAGCACGCCAAATCCGTGAGCGATATCTCGCTTTAATCCAAACAACTTGGCAGCCAAAGGTGACATATGAATTGGATTATAATCACCGGTAATTTTTGCATATTTTTTACCTCGATTATTAGGTACATTCCAACTGCCAATTTTCTCAGGGTCCATCAAACTATCTAGTTCAAAACTTTTTTCTTCACTTGGGTTTGTTTTTCCACCAAAGCGCCCTGCTTGAAAATAGATACTGACTTCTTCCCAAACCTTTTCACCATTAATTGTCGCCACCGTAGTGAAATCAAACTCTAAGCCCTTTTCAACTAATCGATAGGATGCAATTTCAGAATGTAAATCCATTACTGAATTCACAGGTATCGCTTTGTATTGAGTAATACGATTTTTTAGATGTACTGAGCCCAACAAACGAATAGGAAATGCTTTATGGCTAAGCATATTCATATGCATACTACCGGCCATTACATGCGGGTATAGTATGGGTAAATTTGAGCCTTTTTCTAAACTAAGCGTGGTTAAATAGTCATTTAATGCCTTCTGATCTGCTTGAGCACCCGTCCAAGTCGCCTTAATAGACGGCAAGCCAACGGCGGCATTAAAACCTTTACGTGGTAAAACAAGGGCACGAAACATGGCTGGAGCACTTTTAGGTTTAGCACTGTAATTTAGCTGGATATCAGTCATTTTGAGGCAACATTTCTTGTTTATGAATGGGGTTGGTCTATACCATAATGTAAATTTGTTCATCATACTACTTGAGGCCTTTACACAACAATGACCATGCAAGTGCCTGTGATTATAAAAGCCATTCCTTAAGCTTTATATAGACATCTGGGTGATTCAGTAAATCCATGTGGTGGCAGCCATAAGCAAGCCACTGGTGCTCTTCGGGGAATGACAAGGTCAAGCTAGCATCTTTGTGTTTACCGAAAGCACTATCTACCTTAACCAAACCATCACCCAAAAGTTTATCTCTGGCATCGCCTACTTTTTTTCCGATAGTTCCTGCTATCGCATAGCATTCAATTCCTGTCGGCAGCGGAATCGGGAGACGGTTATCGGTGGCTCGTTCAAATCGGTCTCGACCATGCCAATGCTCATCTATTACATTGCCATAGCGAAGATCGGTGATACCCGAACTACGGATTTTTACGATACGCGCAAATGGTGCGGTATAGGAGTTCGCACCTAAAATAACATCTACC
>CAXBKC010000381.1:0-4336 GCA_963975615.1 uncultured Oleiphilus sp. | reverse complement strand
CACAACACGCGTGATGGTGCAGCTGACAGTCAAATCGAAGTTGAAGACGATGATTGTGCAGGCGGCGCTTGTAAAATCTAGTGCACAACGAAGAGGGAAACACCAAGTTTTCCTCTTTTTTTGCCTGCTGATTTAAATAGTGATAACCCGTATAAAACTAGATTAATACCCATTAAGTGACGAAATATCACCATGACTCGGTGCTATTTCAAGGAGAAATAAATGTCGTACACTACGTTTAACCAAACACCTAACAATGCCTTGTTAGAGCCAATGTTTTTGGGAAACAGTGTTAATGTTGCACGATACGATCAACAACGTTTTATGGCGTTTGAAAAGTTGATTGAAAAGCAATTATCGTTCTTTTGGCGCCCTGAAGAAATTGATGTCTCAAAAGATCGCGCTGATTGGCAGAGCTTAACAGACTCTGAAAAACACATTTTTATTTCTAATTTAAAATATCAAACGCTACTTGATTCAATGGCAGCACGTTCGGTGAATGCGGTTTTATTGCCACTTGTTTCACTTCCTGAAGTAGAAACTTGGGTCGAAACGTGGGCATTTAGTGAGACTATTCATTCGCGTTCATATACGCACATTTTACGTAATCTATTTTCAGATCCGAGTGAAGTATTTGACGATATCATGGTAAATCCAGCGATATTAAAACGCGCATCAAGCATCGCTAAGTACTTCGATTCTGTCATTATCACCACACAGTTGTTGCAATCACAAGGTCCTGGCAGCTACGAAGTTGACGGTAACACCATTGCAGTTAGCGAACGTAAACTTAAAGAGCGCTTATTTTTAGCGATATGTTCGGTAAATGCTTTAGAAGCTATTCGCTTTTATGTCAGTTTTGCCTGTTCATTCGCTTTCGCTGAACGTGAATTACTTGAAGGTAATGCAAAAATAATCAAGCTTATTGCCCGTGATGAAGCATTGCATTTAACCGGTACCCAGCACATTCTTAACAACTGGATGTCAGGTAAAGACGACCCTGAAATGCAAGAAATTGCCACAGAATTACGTCAGCAAGGCAAACAAATTTTCATGGATGTGGTTGAGCAAGAAAAAGAATGGGCTGACTACTTATTTAAAGACGGTTCTATGATTGGCCTTAATGCGGCCATTTTAAAACAATACATTGAGTACATCAGTAATCAACGTATGGCGGCAATAGGCTTTGAAGCACCGTTTGATATCAAAAGTAACCCACTACCTTGGATGAACTCATACCTTGTCAGTGACAACGTACAAGTTGCCCCACAAGAAACTGAGATCTCTAGCTACTTAGTCGGTCAAGTAGACTCATCGGTTTCGAGTGACGACTTTGAAGACTTCGATTTTTAATTCCTATGTCGTTTAGTATTACGATCGAGGAACGCGAAATTGCGTTCCTCGATGAAGACAAAAATATCCTCAATAGCTTAGAACGAGAAAACGTCGAATCACACTTTCATTGTCGAGATGGTTTTTGTGGTGCTTGTCGTTGTACATTGAAAAAAGGCACGGTGGAATATAATGAGTACCCGCTGGCATTTATTGGTGCTGGAGAAATTCTGACTTGCTGTGCATACCCTACTTCCGATATTGTTATTGAAATAGATTAATTCACTCAACAATGAAGGTTCCCCGCAATTTAAATCACTTACCAATTCAATATTAATCTTATAAAACAAATTCTTGATGATTTATCACCCCTGATTTTGGCAATCCCCCCTAATAGGGTTTTTGCGCAAAACCCCTAATATAAAATTGTTCAATTAATCTATCAACAGAAAAATTTTAACTTAAAAGCCAAAATATTCGATAAAAAATGCCGTTCATTTGACATGAGCGGCATTGAATAAATAAGCATTCTTATAGCTTAGGTTTAGAATAAAAGACTGACTTTAGTATAGAGGTAGCGACCACGAGGGTTATGTACACCCGAGGCATAACCGTACAAATCACCATCACCATCACCGATAGCAAACGGTGGCTCTTCATCAAATAAGTTATTTACACCTAATGACACTTTAGTAAATTCAGTAACATGGTAAGAAGTTTGTAAATCTACCAAGACTTGTGAATCAATCATCCGAGATGTGTTGCTATCAAAATCTAAATTACCATCGAAATCGATGTCGGGTGTATCTTCAAACTCGCCAACATAACTAATATTTATATTGGTATTAAATTGACCAATCTCCCAGTTTGTTGAGAAAATCCAACGATGTTCAGGATAACCATATTCACCAGTGTAGTCACGACCGTCTTTTTCAAACTTATCTTGATAGGCCCACTCTAAATTGAATTTTAGTAAACCTAAATCATCAAGTGAGTGATTGTAATTCGTTGAAATATCAATACCTGACACTTCTTGTGATGATAAGTTTTTAAAGGTGCTGTGTACTTTCTGTATTGTGCCTAAACTTGCACCACCGGTAGCAGGCAAGCGAACACATATGGTACTGTTTTGGTTGCCACATTCTGCAGCATAAATAGGACCAAACTCTTCTTCATCAATTTTGTTGTCTTGAGTAATGCTCCAAATATCAACACTTATGCCAAAATCAGCCTCAGGAGCCCAGATAAAACCGACATTCCACGACTCAGATTCTTCCGCTTGTAAGTCTGGGTTACCTGAAAATTCAATATTATAATCTAATGCTTGGCAATCTAATCCCGTTTGCTCACAACGCTCGGTATCAACAAAAAATTGACTCTTCTGTGATGGACCTAGGCCTATTTGAGCTAATGAAGGCGCTCTAAACCCTTGTGCCCAGGAAGCACGTACGGTTATCTCATCACTTGGAGCCCAACGAAACGCTACTTTAGGATTGGTTGTCGTACCAAAATCACTATAATCATCATAGCGTCCTGCTAGTTGCAACTCTAAGCTATCAGAAAGAGGAATAGAGAATTCTACATAGGCGGCATATTGGTCACGATCAGCCGATGCCGACACTGATTCAGTGCCAAAAATTAAACCGCGTTGAAACTGATCATCCGGAATATCATTGACATCTTCTTCACGATATTCAATCCCGGCAGCCATCATAACGACACCATCGCCAAAATTAAAAGCCTCACCAGTAATATTGGCATCAAATGATGTCATGTGCGACTCACCACGGCGTACTAAGCTTGTTGTTATTCTGTCGATAACCTCAGGATCATTAAAGGTGCCACCAAACGGGTTATAGTTACCGGCATTAATTTCTTGCTGTAAAAAGTCAGTTCGAACCCAACCTTGCGTGCGATCGCCTGTTTGCATGGATCTACTGCGGCCTTTCTGTACTGCAGTTTCCCAACTCCAATCGTTAATTTCACCTCTTAAACCAGCAACCAAACGTAAGGTGTCTGACTCTATATCCCATTGACGTGCCCCCGCATCTACGGTTCGGTATCGACCAATGGCAATATCTTCACCGAAAGGGTTATCTGGATGACTGCCTGGAACAGTTAAGCCAGCATCTTCATCAAGTGGTGTTGGGGCACCCGCTGCCACAGAGCTATTATGCTGAATAGCCATTTCTAAAAAGCTTGTTATACCGTTGTCAAAACGATATTCAAATTGTGAAATAGCGCCAATACGCTCTGAAGCTGGGGCAATATAGCCATATGAGCCGTAATCAAATAAGCAACTACCACTAGCCGTTGCTTTATCAGCGGGACAATCTGGATCGATTGTTTTAACCTCATCAACATAGAAGTAACCTGGAAAGCCACGAGATGAACGAAAATCTTCGCCCCCATAAGGTGCTTGGTTTGCAGTCCCTAAACGGCCCATTTCATTTGACGAAAGTGAGGTATTTTTAAAGTAATCAATAATAATAGAGGCACTGCTTTTTTCACTCGTAGTACCCCAGACAAGACTTGCGGTTGTTTCTTCATAATTAGGTCCATCGGTACCGCCATAGCCCAAGTTAAGCTCGACACCATCAATGTCTTTTTTCAAAATGACATTAACTACCCCAGCTACGGCATCAGAGCCATAAATAGCAGAAGCTCCATCTTTTAGAATATCAATACGTTCAATTGCAGAAACTGGAATACTATTAATATCAACAAATGAATTAGTAATACCTTCAGCAAATGCACTGACCGAAACACGACGGCCATTAATCAGTACCAAGGTTGCATCGGCACCTAAGCCTCGTAAACTAACAGCAGCAGAGCCATTGGCGGTTGAATCTTGGTTGTTACCACGTGTAGAGAAAGTACCGCTACCTGCGACCGGCATTCTTTCGAGTAATTGTTGAAGGTTGTCATAGCCCATATTTTCGATATCTTCTCTACCGATTGACTGAACCGGAGAAGGTCCTTCCATATCGGTACGCTTAATACG
>CAXBKC010000380.1:0-4337 GCA_963975615.1 uncultured Oleiphilus sp. | reverse complement strand
ATGTGATGTAAATGGTGCAGCATAAGTTCAATCGCAGCCGATTCGTCCCGCCGTGCTATAGCCGCAACTATCTGATCATGCTCATCTTCAGGACAAGCCGGAGTATGGGGAGCGTCATAAAGAGAAATGGTTAGGCAGGTAAGGGGGCAAAGTTCACCCATCATCTTTTCAATGTAACGATTGCCGGCCATGCTGGCCAATAGCATATGAAAATCACCTGATAGACGAATTATGGCTTGGCGATTACGCTGCTTGCGGGCATCTTTCTCTTTAGCAATTTGTTGATGTAATCGTTTTAAATCCTGTCTCTCTGCTCGGGCTATGACATTGCTTACAATCACAGGTTCGAGTAGCCGGCGTGTCGCAAAAATCTCTAATGTTTGAGAAACCGAAGGACTAGCAATAAAGGCGCCACGGTTGGGGAACTGCTCAACAAGGCCTGTCTTAGCCAGCATCATTAATACTTGGCGAACCTTGGTGCGACTGACACCGAAAGCCTCAGCCATGCGCACCTCTCCCAGTTTACTGCCTGGCGATAGGCGGTGCTCCATAATTGCGTTAATGATTCGCTCATAGATATGTTCGATATCAGTTTTGCTGGCTTCGCTTTGTTCCATTATTTGTCTCAAAAATTGTGCACAAAAAAATTTACCTTATTTTAATAGTCTTTGTCGATTTCTGCGAAGGAAAAATAATTATTGGTGATTATGAGCTAAAAAGGTGCGAAAAAATGCTTCTATGCACCATTTTAGTGAGCTTGCTGCGGCAATTAGTTGTGGAAAGCGCCAGTTAATAGCACCTAAGTTAGGTGACACAGTCATTTTTTAAAATTGGCATGAAGTATGCTTACTCATAATGTTGCTAACAATATTGTGTGCAATCCTGTGCTCAGGTTGTCCTGAGTTGGCTATTTATACTGTCTGGAGTATATATGAAGATTAATCGCTGTCTCAGTTATACGAAGAAGGTAAATAAGCGTCGGTTTTGTATAGGGCTATGTGTATCTGTCTTGGCTGTAACGTTGAGCGGATCACTATATGCACAAAGCCGAGAGGAGACGTTGGTAGTAGCAGGGCCACGTACTCCGGAGTCGCTTGACCAAGAATATCCGCCCACCGAAGCTGGTCACGAAGCACGTCGAAATATATTCGAAAGGCTTCTTGAGTATCGAATGGTGGAAGGAGATAACGGTGCTCAGGTAGAAGATTTTAACCAAGTCGATGGGGCTTTGGCTGAAAGTTGGGAAGTTTCACAAGACAACACATCTATTACGTTTAATCTGCGTCGCGGCGTCAAGAGCTATGCTGGTAATGAAATGACAGCTGACGATGTTATGTGGACGTTTGAAAGAGGTTGGAATCTTCAAGCTACCTTCTATTGGTATATGACACAGGTGCTAAAGATAGAAGACTTTAGCGCTTTCGAAAAAATTGATGATTATACTGTTAAAGTTACGATCCCAAACCCGTCTCCTTTGCTTGAGATAATATGGGTCAATAATGATCTTGGTATCATTGATTCAGCCGAGGCAATGAAGCACACAACTGAGGATGATCCTTGGGCTTCACGTTGGCTGGCCAACAACTCGGCATCTTTCGCGCCTTACCATGTTACGAAGTATTCTCCAGGTCAGCAGATTATCTATGATGCTAACATGGAATATTATAAGGGTACGCCAAATCTGAAGCGTGTTATTTTCCGTGAAGTCCCAACTGCATCTAATCGGGTTTCAGCACTGCAAGCTGGATCTGTAGATGTCGCAGAATGGCTGATGCCCAGGCAAATAGCTATGCTGGAAAACAACCCTGATGTTGATGTTCACAGTGTGTTTGGTAACTATATTCATCGTATTGAGATGAATAATGAAAATGAACCATTTGATAACATTAAGGTGCGTAAGGCTTTGAATTATCTAGTTCCCCGGGAAGATATTATAAAGTCTGTTTATTTCGATACAGCACGGGCAACCAAGAGTCCTGTTTCAGAAATATACCCAGCTTATACAGATGAATATTTTGAATATACAGAAAATGTCGAAAAAGCAAAAAATTTATTAAGTGAGGCAGGCTACCCTGATGGATTTAAAACTCAGCTTGCTTACAGAACTGGTGATCAAGTCGAGGAGGAGTTAGCAGTCATTTTACAAACTTCATTTGCACGTGCTGGTGTTGAAGTCGAACTGCAAAAGCTTCCAGCCTCTACCTTCGTTGAGAGATACACATCTGGCGAGCTTCCGATGTATTTCTTCCGTGATATGGCAATTGTTCCTGATGGGGCCTACGCTGCCAATCTTTGGTTGAATAGTGATTCTCTAATCAATTATTCACGCTATAAAAATGATGAAGTAGATAGCTTGATCAATGAGTCTCTAACCTCAGTTGATGAAGAAACTCGGGTTGATGCCATGAAACGAGTACAGGAAATTGTAGTTCAAGAGGCGCCTTGGGTCTTTCTTATGAATCCAGGCTACCAACTAGCTACACGTACAAATATTGAGGGCTATTCATGGTACACACCTAATAGCAATAGCTGGTTCGATTTCTCGAAAGAGTAAACTTGATGGGCCTAGCTCACTCTAGGCCCTAATAAAATGAGACGTAAAAATGCCAATACTAAATCACTGGAATAAAATACCGCGTCCATTACGAATTATAGTCAGTCGTTTGGCTATAATTGTCCCACAAATGTTAGGGGTGATGTTGGTAACGTTTGTACTTATTCGCCTTTTACCAGGCGATCCAGCACTTTTAATGCTGGGGAACATGGCTTCTGAAGATGCTATCGCGTCAGTGCGGGAAAGGTTCGGTCTTAATCTTCCTGTATGGGAGCAATTTGTTATTTATGTAAAAAACGTGCTTCAGGGTGACTTGGGAATTTCCTATTTTACATCTAACCCAGTGTTAGTGGATCTTCTTGAGCGAGCGCCTGCGACCCTTGAGCTTATTACTTATTCTATGCTGCTTACCTGCTTAATAGGTATCACGTTTGCAATAATTTCTGTTGTGAACGCAGGTGGGCCTTTGGATTACGTGACACGAATATATGGTCTTGCGGCTGGAGCGATCCCGGATTTTTGGATAGGTCTCCTGTTGATTTATTTTTTATTTAATCTGGCTGGGATCGCCCCGCCTCCATTTGGAAGGGTTGATGCTTTTATAATCACTCCTACCCAAGTGACAGGTTTCTATACAATAGATAGTCTGCTCGAAGGTAACTGGGAGGCTTTTAAATCCTCTGTAGGGAGGCTAGCGCTGCCTGTTTTGACTCTCAGCATAGTTAATGCTGGAGCGATGATGAAAATGACAAGGTCGGTATTTTCAGGAGTATATAAAAGTGAATTTATTCATCACCAGGTGGCAAGCGGTTTGCCAAGGCGTGTAATAATTAAAAGCGCTTTACGCAATAGCATGCCTCCAATTGTGACCTTGGTGGGCTTCTTATTTGGCTTCCTTCTAGGTGCAGCTGTGCTTGTTGAAACAATATTTTCATGGGGCGGCCTAGGACAATATGCAGTACAAGCAGTGGTGAATAGCGATTATTCAGCTCTTCAAGGTTTCATTCTCTTTGCTGCCGCTTTTATTCTTGTTGTTTATCTTATTGTTGACATTATTTATGGGCTTGCTGACCCGAGGATTGAAGTGTGATGGTTAATTTTATGCGTGAGGTATTGCGCCGTCCAAGCGCCGTATTCGGAGTATCGCTTCTTATTTTACAAATTGTGGCAATTATTTTTGCACCATATTTGGCTCCTTATTCTCCTGTTGAAGCTGACGCACTTCGATCGCTTTTACCTCCTTCTGGTGAACATTGGTTTGGCACGGATGTCTCCGGGATGGACGTTTATTCACGTGTCATATATGCGACTAGAATCAATCTTCTTATAAGCATATCTGCTGTTGCCGTGGCTTTTATTATAGGTGTTCCGATTGGAATCGTCACAGGTTTTTATCGTGGCTATCTAAGTTCACTTGTGATGCGTATTTTTGACTTCATTCAATCATTTCCTGTGTTCGTACTTGGCATGGCGTTAGTCTCAGTTATGGGTCAAGAAATATGGAATGTGGCAATAGTCTTGGCTGTACTATTTATGCCAATATTTGCACGCCTTATTCGCGCTGAGACTCTCTCACTTCGTGATAGGCCATTTGTTGCCGCAGCACGATGCAGTGGAGCAACTGATATTTCTCTGATGTTCAGGCATGTCTTACCAAATGCTTTGTCACCAGCTATCGTGCAAGTTTCTATAAGTATTGGTATGGCTATTTTGCTTACTGCGGGCTTGTCCTTTATTGGGGCAGGCGTTCGTATGCCCGTAGCTGAGTGGGGGCTTATGGTTT
>CAXBKC010000379.1:0-4337 GCA_963975615.1 uncultured Oleiphilus sp. | reverse complement strand
TGTATCGCAGCGACGACACGCGCCAGGCATGTATCCAGGCATTCGACGGCTTTTACGGCGGCATCAAAGTTACCTGTGTGTCCGACCATGTCGCCATTTGCGTAATTGCAGACAATTAAATCATAGGTACCACTTTCAATCGCCTCGACAAGTTTATCTGTCACTTCTGGTGCGCTCATTTCTGGTTTTAAATCATAAGTTGCAACATCAGGAGAGGGGATTAATTCGCGGGTTTCACCTTCAAAAAGAGACTCTCTACCACCGCTGAAGAAGAAGGTGACGTGAGCGTACTTTTCTGTCTCGGCAATACGAAGTTGGGTTTTATTCAGTTTTTCCATATATTCGCCAAGAGAATTTACCATGGTGCTAGGTGGGTAGGCGCAACTCGTTTTAATGCTATCTGCATACTCGGTGAGCATGACAAAGTCAGCCAACTTAGGCGTTTGTTTTCGTTGGAAGTTTGTAAAACCAGGCTCGACAAAACAGCGAGTAATCTCTCGTGCACGGTCGGCTCTAAAGTTCATGAAGATAACTGAATCACCGTCATTAATCTTTGCATCTTTATCTGCGTCAGACTTAATTACACTCGCTGAAACGAACTCATCATTTTCATCACGAGCATAGGCAGAATTTAAGGCATCAATCGGGTCGGAGTAGACGTATTCCGTTTCACCTAGAGTCAAAAGGTTGTAGGCTTTCTCGACGCGATCCCAGCGATTATCTCTATCCATAGCAAAGTAACGACCAATCATAGTAGCTATGCGGCCGACTTTTAGGTTTTTAAGTTGCTGATCAATTTTGGAAAGTGAGCTTTCAGCGCTTCTTGGTGGGGTATCTCTGCCATCAAGAAAAGCGTGGACGTAGATTTTTGTTGCGCCACGCTTTGCTGCCATGTTGATCATGGCTTCTATATGGTCTTCATGGCTGTGAACGCCGCCCGGAGAAAGTAGGCCGAGTAAGTGAACGGCTTTATTATTAGACGCTGCTGAATCCACAGCTTTAACTAGGGCAGGGTTCTCATTAAAACTACCGTCTTCAATGCCTTTGGTGATTTTTGTGAAGTTTTGATAAACGATACGGCCTGCACCTAAATTCATGTGCCCAACTTCAGAGTTTCCCATTTGCCCTTCTGGAAGGCCAACAGCCATGCCGGAAGTTTTAATGAGCGTGCGAGCTTGTTCAGCCCAAATTTTATCCCAAAAAGGCGTTTTGGCTTGTCTAATTGCATTCGAGTCCATTTCTTCACGGTGGCCCCAGCCATCTAAAATAATCAACGCCATCGTTTTCTTACGCATACGACTTACTTCCTATTTGGTATTATGAAATCTTTATACTTTATTCGTAACTTTGTACAAAGTTCCCTTAATTATGTGGCGATTTTAACGTGAATTGAGAGTGATGGCGACTTTGTCTTGTAAATTAAAAGTATAGAGCTCTATAGCTGATGCAAAATTAATATAATGAGTTTATTCGGCTTCAGTTGTGGTGACTCTTGGGCCATGTGTATAATGGCGCACCTTATATATTCGCGTTAGCTATGAGATTAAAGAATGGATCGTTTATTTGAATTTGTTGGTAATAATATTGAGTTGGCTGGGTTGTTTGTTGCCTTACTCGCGGCACTTTGGTTTTCAGAAAAAGCCCGCTCAGGGAAGGCCGTAAGTCCTCAAGTAGCGACATTGATGATGAATAAAGACGAAGCGGTAATTGTCGATATTCGAGAAAAGAAAGAGTTTTCAGAAGGTAAAATAGTGGGTTCAATTCATATTCCTTTTGATAGCCTGAAGGAAAGGGCTGCTGATTTGAAAAAGTATGAAGGTAAGCAAATTATTCTTGTTGATAAAATGGGGCAGCATTCAGGTATGGCAGGTAAGTTATTGCAAGCCGAAGGTTTTGAAAATGTTTGTCGGATGTCAGGAGGTATTGCCGAGTGGAAATCTTCAAACCTCCCCTTGGTTAAGAAATAAGAAGTTTTGCATTTGAGTTTTCCAGTATTTACTTAGGTATAGGTATGAGTCAAACAACACCCCATATTATCATTTATTCATCGAATTATTGTCCTTTTTGCTCTAGGGCTAAATCAATTTTCCAGCAAAAATCTGTTGCCTTTGAAGAGCTCAATGTAGATATGGATTCGGCTTTACGAAAAGAAATGATGCACAAGTCGGGTCAAAGAACCGTGCCGCAGATCTGGATTGGCGAGCGCCATGTTGGTGGTTGTGATGAGCTTATGGTGCTGCAGCGTTCAGGAGAGCTCGATAAGTTACTTGGTTTAAAAGAGTAATGTATGAAAAAGTGAGGCGTGCACTCGCAATTTTTGAAAACAGCGCCTAGTATAAATTTTTATCAAATTTAAATTACAAAACTTATTAGGAAATGACATGTCAGAGAATGAAAATCAAAATGAGGCTGCTCAACCAGCACAAGCAAACTTTGCACTTCAGCGCATTTATGTAAAAGATATTTCTTTTGAGTCGCCTAATTCTCCTGCTGTATTTCAGAAGCAGTGGAAACCTGAAGTCAAAATGGATTTGAACACTAAAAACATTAAACTTGGTGATGATCATTATGAAGTGGTTGTATCAGTGACATTAACAGTTACTGTTGATGCCATGACAGCTTACATTGTGGAAATTCAGCAAGCAGGTATTTTTGTTGTTCAAGGTCTAGAGGGTAATAATTTGGCACAAGCGCTAAGCGCTTTCTGCCCAAACTTACTGTTCCCATACTTGCGTGAAACTATTGATACTGTTGTTGTAAAAGGTAGTTTCCCAGCGATGATGTTAGCGCCTGTTAATTTTGATGCTATTTTCGCTCAAGCAGTAATGCAGAGACAAAAAGAAGCTGCTGAAGCTACTGAAGAAAGCCAAACAGCGCATTAAAGAATATTTATAAGCAGCCGTTGTGATAACGGCTGCTTATAAAGTTCTTGATTTACTATAATTACCTGTCTTTTTAAATACACTCATCCCTCTCAAATAAACTATCTTGTTAATCTAATTATGTTTCAAATTGCTCTTTTTGAACCACGCATTGCGCCGAACACAGGAAATATTATCCGTTTAATTGCGAATAATGGTTGTTGTTTGCATCTGATTGAACCGCTTGGTTTTGATTTTGAAGAGAAGAAGTTAAGACGTGCGGGTTTGGATTATGCCGATTTAAGTAAAGTGTTTCGGCATAAAAACTATGAAGCTTTTAAAGAAGCTGTCTCAGGTGCAAGAATTCTAGCCTGTACTACTAAGGGCAGTCGACCTCATGATCAGATTGATTATCATGAGGGTGATGTTTTACTATTTGGGTCCGAGACGGCAGGCTTGCCAGAAGAAGTGCTAGAATCATTTCCATTAGAAAATCGTTTACGTATCCCCATGCTAACGTCTAGTCGAAGTATGAATTTATCCAATGCGGTTGCAGTGGTTAGCTTTGAGGCGTGGCGCCAGCATGGTTTTAAAGGTGGCTTATAGTCTTTAGCTTTGTATTAAAGGCTTAGGGGTATTTTTAATTGCTGCCAGTCTTTCAATGTCTATTTTCTCTCCTAGTTCTTTTCCTTTGTAGCCTTGTTGAACAAACTCTTTCGCCTGTATTGCTTGAGTGTTTTTTAGTACTTGGCGTAAATAGTCTGCTTGTGGGTAAGTGACTGCTTCAAAGCCTGTTCTGCCGCGGGAGTCTGCTTTTGCACAAATTAAAATGGCTTCAAATCGTTCGGGTCTTCTAAATGCATCGCATTGCTTGAGCACTTTAAGAGTCGTTTGAGGTTTAATTTCTAAGGCTTTATGAATATGCGTGTGGTACTCGCATACTAGAAGCGCTAACTCTTTAAAATTATTTGGAAAGCGAAAGCGTTTACAGAGTGCTTTGATTTGCCTTAAACCTGTTTTTTCATGGCCATAATGATGAGGTAAGTTAGCCGGGTCAGATAAAGCTTTGCCCAAATCATGAGTTAATGATGCAAAGCGAATTGCAACATCGGTACTAAGTTTTGACGCTTGTTCTAATACCATTAAGGTATGGATGCCGCAGTCAATTTCCGGATGATGTTTTTCGGGCTGAGGAACTCCAAATAGAGCATCAATTTCTGGGAATAAAACGTTTAGAGCTCCGACGTCCCTGAGTATTTGAAAGTAGCTTTGTGGAGATGATTCACTTAAGGCGCGAGTTGTCTCTTGGCAAACACGTTCAGCGGCAGCGCGGCCTCGGTCATGCGGTCGCGCATGAGCTTGCGGCCCTTGTTCCAGGTCGTCAGCAGCGTGAAGGCAATGCCGCCGATCAGCAGCGGGAACCAGCCGCCGTCGGCGATCTTGGTCGCGTTCGCGGCGAAGTAGGCGCCGTCGACG
>CAXBKC010000378.1:0-4377 GCA_963975615.1 uncultured Oleiphilus sp. | reverse complement strand
CATGATCGATGAGTCTACCGAAATAGCACTTAGCTTTAATGACCGTTTCGATGACATCCATAAAGTAGATGACGGCATTGAAAGTTTAATGAAAGAGTTAGATACTTTAGGAAAAACCCTTGAGGATCGCTTTGCTTTGGAAGATCAATTAATAGCTAAACTCCATCATGCCCATGCTGATACCGTTGCTTAGTTAGACATCATTAATACGCAGTAAGAAGTCGATACCTTATTGCGTATAATATACTTATAAATTGCACATTCTAAATCTTCGATTCCATCCCCATATATCCAGCTATAATAAGATAGACCACAAAATTCAATCACCATTTCAGGTTTCAATGTGAATCTACCTCTCAAGTTATTACCTATATTAACCTTTATTCTTTTATCCGCGTGTTCAGATGGGCCCACCACAACCCTCCCCCTCGCCAAGCAAGGACTCCTTAGTGCCGACTTATCAGCTGACGGGTCCTCTGCATTAATTGGATCAATTCACCACGGTGGTAGCTTCTGGGATATAGATAAAAAAGAACGGCTTTTTAATTGGAATCATCAAAGTGGCAAAATGAGTTCTTTTCGTGCTGTCGCGATTTCTAAAGATGGACAGCGCGCCGTTACCTGCGAAGAAGACACCTTAGTTTTATGGGATACAAATTCAGGCGAGTATAAACAGTTTTGGCAAGCTGATGACCGAATCCTCTCCATTGCCTTAAACGACAAAGGAAATCGAGCCCTAATGGGCCTTAGAGATGGCTCAGTCAGTTATTTTGATTTAGATCGAGGTGTTGCACTCAATAACTTTAAGCATCTTGCCGAAGTTCGAAATGTTGGCCTCAGTAAAGACGGCCTATTCGGCATCAGTGCCAGCGATGATAATACCGTCAAAATATTTGACTTAAAAATAGGAAAAGAAATCCAGAGTAAAACACTGAGTAATCAAATTAAAACAGTCGCCATCTCTGATTCAGGCCAACTAGCCTTTGCAACAGCCCAAAGGGAAGACTCTATTATTTGGGATATCAGGACAGATGAAGTGCTATACAAGAAACATAATCGTATCACCAATTACGCTAGCGCTGACTTTTCAGATAACGAACAATACCTAAGCCTTGGGTCTTTTTCTGGCTCAATTATTCGCTTGGATATAAAAACAGGTGCAGAAGTAAATAAATGGCAAGCAAAGCCACGACAAGCCTATGGAAGTGCATCAAGCAAAGCAGTTATCAGCCTAGTAGATGACAATGAGACTATCTCAGCCTTAATGTCGGATGGGATGTTTGAGACATTTGAATAGATTTATTTGTAATAAGCATTTGTTGTAAATGCATAAGACTGCGACTTAAGAGCCTAGCCTGGACATTTTAATACTAAAAAGCCCAAGTTCAACAGACTTGGGCTTTTTGCTTTCTGCCTAAAGGGTATCTGCTTACTTTTCGATACTAATTAACTCAACATCAAACAACAATGTTTCATTCGGACCAATAGAGCGGTTACCATTTGCGCCATAAGCTAAATCAGATGGAATATATAACTGCCACTTAGAGCCAGTAGGCATTAACTGTAGCGCTTCCGTCCAACCTGCAATTACACCATTAAGAGGGAATGTTACTGGCTCGCCTCTTTCGATAGAGCTATCGAATACTTCGCCGTTAATTAGTGAACCGGTGTAATGGACTTTAACCACATCTGCACCACTTGGCTGTGCGCCTTTTCCAGCCTTCAAAATTTTATATTGCAATCCTGACTCTAGAGTCACTACACCTTCTTTATTTTTGTTTTTTGCTAGGAAATCAGCTCCAGTTTTTTTATTGTCTTCACCAACTTTCTGAACTTTTTCCATTTGCTGCTGCTGCATATCACGTTGGAATTTTGCTAACACATCACCCACTTGCTCGTCAGTCAATAAAGGCGCCTTACTCTCAATAGCATCCTTAACGCCTTGCATAAACACATCAACATTTAAGTTTGGCAGGTCATTATGCATACGTTTACCAAGCACTAAACCAAAACTATAACTTACTTTTTGTTCTTCATTTTCTAACACTTTTACAGCATTGGCAGCCGCATTTAGAGATACAACTGATGCCATACCTATGGCAAAGATTATTTTTTTCATGAACTATTCCTTGGAGACTTTATAAAAAAGACCACGTTACTTGTTTTTATTTAAAATCACCAGAGCAGAACATTAGCACTTGTTAATACTTGCTTAATACCTGTTAGCGATATGGTTTTTTAATGATGGTGACCACCAACGCCATGAGCATGACCGTGCGATAACTCGTCTTCTGTCGCAACTCTAACACTTTCAACCTGGACTTCAAATGTCAGCGTTTTACCCGCTAAAGGATGATTGATATCAAGATCCACATTAAACTTACCAGGCTTAACGACAACCGCCTGTTTTGTGCCATCTTCAGTATTAATAGCCACCACATCACCCGCCTTTAACTTAGATAAGCTTTTTTTGTCGCCGTGAAGGTGCTTAATTGGCACTCGCTGAACAGCGCCTTCTTGGCGCTCACCATATCCATCAGCAGGCGCAACTACGAGCTCAAAAGGCTCACTATTTTCATTGATGTCTTTGCCTTCTAGGCCTTTCTCGATGCCCGAAATAATATTGCCATGCCCATGAAGATAAGCAACTGGCTCTGCGTCATAAGAGCTTTCCATTTCCACCCCATCTTCATTCTTTAATCTGTAATGGAAGGTAACAACTGTGTCTTTTGTAATTTGCATATTATTTCTCAAGTCTGGTAATAAATGGTTAACTTTTAAAGTGCAAAGCGGCAAATAAAAATATAACAGCACAAGATTAAAAGTCTAATCTGCTATTATCTTGTGTGTCCTAGCAAGTGTCTATTCAATTTTATAATTCAAAGTAACAAAGCTTATAGATATGAAAAGCCAAATACGTCAAACAAGTAAAAGAACCAAAGAGCATATCTTCGCGGGCTTAGGCTGCCTCTGTGTTTTTCTCGGGGTGCTCGGTATATTCTTACCTATTCTTCCCACCACACCTTTTATTCTTTTGGCTGCATGGTTATTTGCAAGATCTTCAGAAAGATTTCATACATGGATAAAAGAACACCCTCGTTTTGGTCCAATTCTAGCTGTTTGGGGCAAAGATGAAGGTATACCAAAAGCGATACGCAACCGCATTCTGTTTTATATGTGGGCAGGCATGGTCTTATCCATGCTTATTGTAGGTAAATGGTGGGCGGTCATAATGCTTAGCGTTACCGGCATCTGTGTGACCGCCTATTTATTCAAAATCACACTGAAGCAGAACGTTTAGCCAAACCGGCTAAAACCCTATCGGACGCGGCTAAAACTTGATTAGGTGCTGTACCGCCAAGATGATCCCTAGCATTGACTGAACCTTCTAGCGTTAACACATCAAACACATCAGCTTTAATTATTCCACTAAAAGCTTGCAGCTCTTCTAGGCTCATTTCTGCAAGATCTTTTTTCTCCGCTACGCCATAAGCAACTGCTTTTCCCACTACTTCATGCGCATCTCGAAAAGGAAGTCCATTCACCACCAGATAATCTGCTAAGTCAGTTGCCGTTGAAAAACCTCTTAACGCAGCTTCACGCATGCTCTCAGCTTTTACTTGAATAGCAGGAATCATATCTGCATAGGCTTTTAAGCAACCTTTCAAGGTATCCAAGACATCGAATAATGGCTCTTTATCTTCTTGATTGTCTTTGTTGTAAGCCAAAGGCTGTGACTTCATCAACATCAACAGTGAAACCAAATGACCGGTAACACGGCCAGATTTACCACGCACCAACTCAGGCACATCCGGATTTTTCTTCTGAGGCATAATCGAAGAACCGGTACAAAAACGATCTGGTAAATCAATAAAGTTGAACTGTGCTGAGGTCCAAAGAATCAACTCTTCTGAACAGCGTGAAAGATGAATCATCAGCAAACTAGCAAAGGCACAAAATTCAATTGCAAAATCACGGTCACTGACAGAATCTAATGAGTTTTCTGACGGTCGATCAAAACCCAAAAGTTTAGCTGTCATAGCTCGATCTATTGGATACGTTGTACCGGCTAAGGCTGCAGCCCCCAGAGGCATGATATTGACTCTTTTTCGGCAATCCATCAAACGCTCGTAATCACGCTGAAGCATTTCATTCCAAGCCAGAATATGATGACCAAAAGTAACAGGTTGGGCTGTTTGCAAATGGGTAAAGCCTGGCATAATTGTTCCTGCTTCACGCTTTGCTAAAGTAGCCATGCCTAACTGCAGGCGAGAAATTTCTTCAGCAATGACATCGATCTCATCACGCAGGTACAAGCGAATATCGGTTGCTACCTGATCATTTCGTGAACGCCCAGTATGTAGCTTTTTACCCGTG
>CAXBKC010000377.1:0-4390 GCA_963975615.1 uncultured Oleiphilus sp. | reverse complement strand
CTTGGTATAAGTGCATTGAATATGCTGATATTAATCTTGCTAATGGGTGGTGTTATCAGCGCTGTTTTAATATTATTCATTCCCCCACCACTGCCGAGTATTTCCAATGAAGAAATCATTAGCACGCCTTGATCTAAACTTGCTGATCACTCTGCAACTGTTACTACAGGAGCTCAGCGTCACCAAAACAGCAAAAAAACTGAACGTGACACCGTCAACGGTGAGCAAATCTCTAAGCAAGTTACGAGAATGGTTTGACGATCCTTTGTTTATAAAAACACCTCATGGATTTAGTCCAACGTCGCTCGCCATCAGTATGGAACAAGAACTGGCTGACTGGTTACAAGTCAGCAGTCAAATACTCGCCAAACGCGGCGATGAGATCCCTAACGGTGTGCGCTTTAATCTTGCCATGGAATCGCCATTGCTGCTGACGATGTTTAATCAGCTTACGCAGCAAATATTTCAGCAGTATCCAGACGCTAAAGTCAAAGTTCACAACTGGGACTATGACTCAATTGAGGCGATCATTCGAGGAGACGTCGACATAGGTTTTACTGGCCGAGAGAGCCACCCAAGATCAAAAGAATCGATTAAACTTTTACCTTACTTTATCAATTACGAAGTATTATTTACCGACCTCCCCTTAGTGTATTTACATAAAGATCACCCAGCCTTAAAAGAAGATTGGAATATTGATACTTTTGTAAAATATCCACAAATTAACATCACATGGGAAAAGTCTGACACCTGGGCATTAGATGAAGTGTTAATAGAAATGGGCTTAAGCCGTAATATTGAATTAACCATGGCCACGTTCGAACAATCTTTGTTTATGACAGCGCAGCCTGGTCACAACATGATTACCACTGCACCACAATATTGTCAGCACTACTGTCGTAATATACACCCAGATTTAGTGTGTTTACCTATTCCAGTAGATAAAGCATTACAAGATAAACTAATGATCCCCTTCACCATGATTTGGCATAAACGAAACAATCAAAATCCAAAAATAAAATGGTTAAGAGATGCGATAAAAGCCTTATATCGAGACCTTAACAATACCTACTTGCGTTAGTGTAGTGGCATAGTTATTTTGGCCACCTAAATAGAGTTGATATTCTTATCTCGTACATGACTTTAGGTGAACACATGAAATCGATAACCTACTACTTTATAAGCGCTGATGACGGTTACAGTTGTTGAAAAATAGCTTTCATATGCTTTCACACAAAGATCAACATACACTAAAGACTAACTCATAACGCTCATTTACAAATCCAAGGAGGAGACGCATTCCATAAATTAATCCACTCAGGGATTGAACTTGCTGGCATTGGTCTTGCTATACCGAAACCTTGTGCTAATTGACATCCCATTTTAAGTAATTGCCGACCATGCTCTTGGGTTTCAACCCCCTCTGCTATCACAGAACGACCGAAGGTCTTCGATAATTCAATGACACTTTTTACAATGGCTTGATCATCCATATCATCTAACATGTCAATGACAAAAGATTGATCTATTTTTATAACATCAGTCTTTAACTTTCTCAAATAGCTTAAAGATGAAAACCCCGTACCAAAATCATCTAACGAAAAACGTATCCCTAACTGTTTACATTGACTAATAACCTCAGCGATGTGCTGAGTATCTTTAATAATACTGGATTCTAAAATTTCAAATTCAAGCTGACCCGCTTGAAAACTAGTGTTGAGAAATAAGATTTCATTTAATTGTTTAATGAAATCTTCATGCTGAAGTTGTAATGGACTGACATTGACACTGATAGGTATAACTATTCCTAAGCGTCGCCATTCATTATGCTGTTTTATTGCTTGGTCAATTACCCATTTACCTAACTCAATTGCTAGAGGTTCTTCTTCAATGTAGGGCAAAAAGCGAAATGGTGACAAAAGACCTTCTGTCGGATGTTGCCAACGAATAAGGGCCTCTAAACCTATGATTTCATTACTTTCCATATTGATTTTTGGTTGGTAGAATAACAAAAACTCATTGTTATTAAATCCATTGATTATGTATTCTAACTCTCGATACTGGAGTTTTATCGCTACATCATTTTCAAAGTCAAATTCATGAATGCAATTCTTTCCCTGCTCTTTAGCCCTATACATAGCCTGATCAGCATGACGAATAAGTATGTCTGCGTGACTATTATCCTGCGGGAAAAACGTCACACCAATACTCACCGTTATAGAAAGGCGCTTATTTTCAATAATAAATATTTCTGTAATTGAAGAAAGTATTCGCTGTAATATTTCTGTTGCTTGATGATGACTGTCTAAATCATCAAGAATCAAAACAAACTCATCGCCACCAAACCTGGCAAGAGTATCATCCTCTCGTATTGCAGTTTTAAACCTATTTGCAACAAGGCAAAGAAACTCATCTCCTATATCATGACCGTAAGCATCATTTACCTCTTTAAAGCCATCCAAGTCTAGGAAGGCTATAGCTATTTGTTTGCTATTACGCTGCGCTTTGATAAGCGCTTGCTGCATTCGATCAGCTAACAAATTTCTGTTTGGCAAATGTGTAAGTGGATCATAATTCGCTGCAAACTTTAACTTCTCATTTACTTCTTTTAATACCTGATTACTTTTTTCAAGTTTGCGTTGATTATTTTTTTCGTCGGTAATATCTTGAAATATACCACTTAATTTTTCAGCAACACCATCGACATATGTAACATGACAGGTCGTTCGAACGTCAATCTTTTGTCCTTTGGTGGTATAAGTTTCAAGCTCTAAGTCATACTCTTCGCCAAGTTGAATAGCAGCATCAAGCGCTTCTTGGAATAATTTTTTGGAATCGGGTAATAAATAATTTACCCCCATTTCAACGGTAGGAATATATTCTTGCGGAGTTGTTTCATAAATTCGGTAAGTTTCATCTGTCCAAATCAAGTCACCGTTATGCAAGTTGAGTTGCCAGCCACCTAGCTTGCCTATCTCTTGAGATTCTCTCAATAACTCGGTTGTGGTTGCAAGTAGTTCTTCCTGCCTCTTACGAAAGGTTATTTCTTGGTGCATGCCAATCATTCGTGTCGGTTTGCCTTCAACATCCCATGCAATAGCTTTGCCTGTAGACAATACCCAAACATAATGACCGCTTTTGTGTTTCAAACGAACTTCTAACTCACAAAGTTCGCTTTGGCCTTGACAGTGGTAATCATAATTTTTAATTGCCTTAGGCAAATCATCTGGGTGTAATACATCTAGCCAAGTTTGGTAATCAACAGGCATTAACTCCGATAAGGTATACCCTATAATCTCAGCCCAACGTTCATTACAAACAAGACCATCATTTTCAACACGCCAATCCCAGACGCCAACATTAGTCGCATCTAAAACTAACTCATTAACCTCTTGGCTTATCGTATTCTTGTGCATGGCCTTTATACTGTTTGGGAAAAAGTTATGGATTTAACCAGCTTTTGTAAATAAGAACTTTTGCCTTTTAATGAACCACAAAAGTCTACTTATTACTGTTTTTTAACTTCAATACCAAAACAGTCTTAACGAATAGATATTCTTTAATATAAGGTAAGCTTGATTAAGTATCAAAGCAAATCACTTAGTTAATAAGCTAAAAAAACATTTTAATAAAACGACAAACAGGATGAGATTAGAGCTTCAAATTTTTACACTGTATCCAAAATAAAAACGGTAGAACAAGACTGTGCCACCCATCCTCTGAACAACTAACATAGCTCATTGTCATTGCTTTGGCGGTAGCTCTGCTCGATGTACTCAACTCATCAACTTCAATCGACACATCCAAAAAATAGCTTTGAATTAGTGGCTTATCGGTCATCTACGGAATTCAGCACAGCTGAAAAACTTGATAGCAATCAAATATGAGGATGTGTTGTGTTTTTTTGGAGGGGATACTTAAGCGCACAGCCTGCGCTGGCAATTTGAGGTGCCTTGTCGTCGTTTTCGGTATAAATGCTCACAATATTCACTAAATGCAGGTAAAGCTCAAAATTGTTAATGAGGATGGATAGCTTGCTTTTAATAAAGAGGAGCCTTGGGGGCTCAAAATCCTATCTTGCGCCCCAATAAATAAGCCTTATATTTGTCGGTTTGGCATTTAGTCTTGAATCTTGAGGAGGGATAGCTTTCTTTTATAAAGAGGAACCCGGGGTTCAGAGCCCTATCTTTCGACCAAATAAAAAGGCCTTATCTTTGTCGGTTTGGCATTTGGCCTTAAATCTTGAGGAGGGATAGCTTTCTTTTATAAAGAGGAACACGGGGGTTCTGAGCCTGACGAATCCCCACAAAAGAATGAATAAAAATAATGAGATAGGTTAAAAACTGAGGAACATTCATGGCATTTGGTGATCAAATTTATCGCCAAACAA
>CAXBKC010000376.1:0-4401 GCA_963975615.1 uncultured Oleiphilus sp. | reverse complement strand
GCTAATATCAAATACGAAATAATGGGAAGTGAAACACAGCTATCGGCACTGGAAGTAACTCAAAGAGGCACCGGTGTCTGTCGAGACTTTTCTCACCTTGGCATCGCCCTCTGCCGGAGCTTAAGTATACCTGCTAGGCTGGTCGTCGGGTATTTATATGGCCTTGAGCCTATGGATCTTCATGCATGGTTTGAAGCTTATGTGGGCGGTCGCTGGTACACCTTCGATGCAACTCAACCATTTTTGAAAGGTGGCTATGTTTCCATAGGGTACGGGAGAGATGCAACAGATGTTGCCGTTTTTAATCAATTTGGACCACCTAGCTATCCGGTTCAAAAAAATATATCAGTTGAGCTAATTCAAAACACTAAAATAGATTTTCCAAATAGTTAAATATAAAAAGCTATTAGGCTTAATATTACTATACTTAAAACACGACCAAGCAAATAAGAAGATTCAACCGGTTCAGCGTATCTACAGAAATTCATAGTGAAGTAGCTTGTACTTTCTTCAACATCCAATTAATAAAAAAGGTCTTTTAAATAATGGCTAATATATGGAAAGAATATAACTGTAAGGACTTTTATGACGAAGTCATGAGCAGTCCGGGTATTGCTAGAAAGCCAGCTAAAAAGCTAGTTTCCCATTTTATGTCTTTATCTGATGAAGCTGTAGAATCCCGTCGTAAAGCAGCAGAGTCTACCATTAAAGAAATGGGGGTCAGCTTCACAGTCTATACCGATTGCGGCGATAATATTGATCGATCTTGGCCTTTTGATATTATTCCAAGAACCATCAGTAAAGCTCACTGGGATAAAACATCAGCAGGCCTTAAACAGCGTTTAAAAGCGCTGAATCTGTTTATCGACGACCTCTATCATGATCAAAACGTTATCAAAGATGGCATTTTACCGGCCTATGTTCTAGAGCAATCAAAGAATTTCCGTAAAGAATGTATCGGAATATCACCTCCATTTGGAGTATGGGCGCATATTTGTGGTACTGACTTAGTACGCGACAGTGATGGTGATTTCTACGTCTTAGAAGACAACTTAAGAGTACCTTCTGGCGTGTCATACATGCTAGAAAATAGAGCGATCACAAAGCGTGTTCTTCCTGAACTATTTGAAGAAGTAAGCATTGCTCCTGTCGATGATTATTGCTCTCAACTATTTGATATGTTGGTAGCACTCTCGCCCAGAAAACTAGCTAAGCCCGTCGTCGTTGTTTTAACGCCTGGAATTTTTAACTCGGCTTATTTTGAGCATGCATTCCTTGCCCAACAAATGGGTTGCGAGCTTGTTGAAGGAGCCGACTTAGTTGTGCAGGATGATAACTGTGTCTATATGAAAACAGTTGCCGGACTTGAGCGAGTAGATGTTATCTATAGACGCATAGATGACTTATTCATCGACCCCGAAGTGTTCAATAAAGAATCTAAGTTGGGTGTTGCTGGATTAATGCGCGCATGGAAAAAAGGTAATGTTGGTTTAGCAAATGCACCTGGTGCAGGAGTGGCTGATGATAAAGTTATCTATGCCTTTGTACCGGATATCATTCGATACTATCTAAAAGAAGAACCCCTGATTAAGAACGTAAAAACATATTTGTGCTATGACAAAGAACAGAGAGAGTATGTCATCAATAACATTGAAAAATTAGTAGTCAAGCCTGCCAATGAATCAGGTGGTTATGGCATGTTAGTTGGCCCACACTCAACAAAAAAAGAGCGAGATCGCTTCGTGCAACTCATCAATGAAAACCCACGAAATTATATTGCTCAGCCAACCTTAGCGCTTTCAACTTCACCAACATTTGTAGGGAAAAATGAATTAGAACCCAGACATCTGGATCTAAGGCCCTTTATTTTACAAGGCGAAAATACCTATGTAACCATGGGCGGGCTAACACGAGTAGCCATGAGAAAAGGTTCTCTAGTAGTCAATTCATCTCAAGGTGGCGGAAGCAAAGACACCTGGATAGTGGAATAGGAAAAAACTATGTTATCACGTGTTGCAGAACGAATTTATTGGGCAGCTCGCTACCTCGAACGAATTGAAAATACTGTTCGACTAGTTGGTGTTTACGACAAGCTCATGTTTGACCTTCCGAGAAGTGTCGGTTTAGGTTGGTACAACCTCATTACAATTAACAGCGCTCAAGAAGCATTTGACGAACGCTATAAAAATCAAGATGAAAGGAATGTTGTTAAATTTCTACTTGGTGATGATACTAACTTTTCGTCTGTCGCATCTAGTTTGAAATTTGCAAGAGGGAACTTAAGAACGACACGCGATGTGATACCAGTAGAAACATGGGAAATGATCAATGAACTTCATTTATTCGTTATTGAAAACCTTCAACATGGAATCAATCGAAGCCAACGTTACGATTTTCTTGATGGCATTATTAAAAGCTGTCAGCAAATCCAAGGTTTATTTTTTGGCACGATGACTCGCGATTTTGTTTGGTACTTTATGAAGCTTGGTCAAAATATCGAGCGTGCAGATATGACGACACGCTTATTAGATGCCGGCGTACGCGCACAACTCCAGGTTAAAGACGATGAAGAGGCCATAAACAGCCAACAAATTATTTGGGGAAGCGTTCTCCGATCCCTAGGTGCCGACCAAAGTTACAGAAGGACTATTCGAGCTTCCGTGAACAGCAAACAAGTCGCTAGCTACATGATTGAAGATCTAGCATTTCCAAGAACTATAAATTACTGCCTGGCTTCAATCAGTGATTCAGTGTCTCGCTTACCAAGAAATAAAACCGTTCTAAAGAATGTAAAAACAGTTCAGAAGAGCTTACTTAAAGATGTAGATTACGATGATCTTGGCGAGCCCATGAAGGATTTTCTGAACGATATTCAATTAGACATCGTTTCAATACACAACAGTATTTCTCATAACTGGTTTACCAACCAGTAAGGCTATCAGCAGATGACCATCCGTATTGCTATCAATCATAGAACGAGCTATAAATTTGATCGTCCTGTCAGTCTGTCTCCGCATACAGTTAGGCTTCGTCCTGCTCCACATAGCAGAACGCCCATCCATAGTTACAGTTTAAAAATAAAGCCCGAAACACATTTTATCAACTGGCAACAAGATGCGTTTGGTAACTATCTTGCACGTTTAGTTTTCCCTGAAAAATGCACAGAGTTTGAAATCGACGTAGAAGTGATTGCCGATATGCTAGCGATCAACCCATTCGATTTTTTTGTTGAAGAATATGCAGAAAATTTCCCATTTAAGTACACACCACAACTTAAAAAAGAATTACTGCCCTATCTTGAAAAAGAGCGTTTGGGCGGAAAAGAGTGTGGAACACACTTTAAAAAACACTTAAAGACCATTAATACCAAAAAACAGCGCATTAATGACTTTCTCGTTGAAATAAATCAATCAATACAAAAAGACATCAACTATTTAGTCCGTCTTGAACCTGGCGTGCAAAGCCCTGAAGAAACATTAAAATTAGCCAAAGGCTCTTGCAGAGACTCCGCTTGGTTATTAGTCCAACTACTCAGGCATTTAGGCTTAGCCGCACGCTTTGCATCAGGTTATTTAGTGCAATTAAAAGCCGATGAAAAATCTCTAGATGGCCCATCCGGCGCGGCAGAAGATTTCACCGACCTTCATGCGTGGTGTGAAGTTTTCCTACCCGGTGCAGGTTGGGTAGGCTTAGACCCAACATCCGGTTTGTTTGCAAGTGAGGGCCACATTCCTCTAGCCTGCACACCACACCCCGTGTCTGCTGCTCCTATTGCTGGCTTTACCGACAAGTGCGAAGTGGAGTTTGACTTCAGCAATACTGTTACCCGTGTATTAGAAGACCCGCGAGTGACTAAGCCTTACTCGGAACAACAATGGCAACAGATACTAGCATTAGGAAAGTTCGTCGATACTGAATTTGATAAAAATGATGTCAGGCTCACCATGGGCGGTGAGCCGACCTTCGTCTCCATTGATGACATGGAATCTGACCAGTGGAATACCGATGCCTTAGGTGACGATAAATTATCCTTAGCTAAAACACTCCTGCTACGAATTCGAGACAGCTTTGCACCAAATGGTTTACTTCATCATGGACAAGGAAAATGGTATCCCGGAGAAGAAGTTCCTCGCTGGGCCCTAGGAGTATTTTGGCGGAAAGACGGCGAACCACTCTGGTCTAAACCTGAAAGCCTAGCTCGCGTCGACAAAAACTATCAGCACACACTCAAAGATGTCTGTCACTTTAGCCGTTATTTATCAAAATTATTAGGTATTCCGAAAGAAAACTGCCAACCCGCATATGAAGATGGCCTGCATTACTTACTAAAGGAACAACAGCTTCCAAAGAACTTAGACTTACTTGCACAAGGTGTAAAAACAGATTTAGACCGAAAGCGTC
>CAXBKC010000375.1:0-4405 GCA_963975615.1 uncultured Oleiphilus sp. | reverse complement strand
GGCGAGCTATCAATAGCAACAACCCATACTCAAGCAAGGTATGTATTGCCTAGTGTTATTAGCCGGTTTATGAATAATTTTCCGGATGTTTCACTACACATGCATCAAGGAACGCCCGCTCAAATAGCAGAAATGGCATCAGATGGGACAGTCGATTTTGCAATTGCAACTGAGGGTTTAGAGCACCATCCAAGTTTAATTATGATGCCCTGTTATAGCTGGAATAGAAGTGTCATTGTTACCAAAGATCATCCTTTATGTCAGGAAAATGAGATAACGCTAGAAAAGCTTTCCAAATATCCAATAGTAACTTATGTGAAAGGTTTTACTGGTCGATCAAAGCTAGATGAGGCTTTTGAGAACGCTGACTTAACGCCTAATATTGTCTTCACAGCATCAGATGCTGATGTTATTAAAACCTATGTTAAGTTAGGACTTGGAATCGGTATTATCGCCTCTATGGCATATGACTCTAAGAAAGATACTGACTTAGTCGCACTAGATTTGAATCATTTGTTTTCACCTAGCGTCACAAATATTGGTTTCAGAAAAGGTACCTTTATTCGTGGTTATATGTATGAGTTCTTACAGCAGTTTGCTCCACATTTAACAAAAGATGTTGTTGAAGATGTTTGTTATCGGCATGCGCATAAAATGGATTCATTTGAACTGTTTTCAGGCCTTACTTTACCGCGTTATTAAAACGTGATTTTCGGCCTCTAAGTTAAATTATAAACCGAAATTCTAAGTTGATCGAGGCTCAGGAAAAGTACTTGTTAAATGGCATGATCCGCTCGTATTCCTCCTATGCCATTTTTTTTGTAACTTCTGGGATTGAATGAATTTTGCGTTGTGCTATATATTCAACGAGAGCTTCGTGTTGTTCTACTGTCAAAAGCAAGCCAAGCTTGGTTCTTCTCCAAAGTATATCTTCTGCTTCGATCGCCCATTCAGAGTCTAATAAGTAATCAACTTCGGCAGCGAATAGTTCTGCACCAAAATCTTCACCCATGTCTTTATGAGACTCTTTACCGCTTAGAAAATCTAAGCAGAGTAAGCCGTAGCTTCTGGCAAACCGTTGTACTTCTGTTGGTGTTAACCATGTATGGGTATGGCGTATTTTGTTTTTAATGTCATTGAGTGATTGGCCCATTCTATCGCTGCCAGGCAAAGGTTCGTTCGAAGTCCAAGCTCTTGACGCTTCTGGCGTGAAAGGTGCCAGCTTTTCCATAACGGCCTCAGCTAGTTTTCGGTAGGTAGTAATTTTTCCACCGTAGATCGAGATAAGCGCGTTTCTATCACTTTGCTTGTGAAGTGCAAGTGTATAGTCTCGTGTAATAGCAGAAGGGTCAGAAGATTCATCATCACATAAAGGTCTAACACCAGAATAAGTAGATATTATGTCGTTTTGGCTAATAGCGGTATTAAAGTGTTGATTGAAGACTTTAATTAAATAATTTACTTCCCAGTCATCAATAACAACATCCTCAGGTTTGCCTTCATATTCTTTATCAGTTGTGCCAATAATTGAGAACTTATCAAGGTAAGGCAGTACAAAGACGACCCGATTATCTTCATTTTGTAAGATATATGCTTGGTCAAGGTCTTTAGCACGAGGCACAATAATATGACTGCCTTTTATCAGTCTAATGCGACGCTGTGGTTTTACCGATGGAAGCGCATCTGCAAGGAATTTATTTAACCAAGGCCCTGATGCATTGACTATGTTACGCGCCTTTATTGAGTACGTTTCCTGAGTTAGTTTATTGAATAATTCCACATGCCATAGCTTTAGCTCGTTATCGAAGCTTAACGTTGTGCACTGAGTTTGTATGTTGATGCTGGCTCCACGATTATGGGCATCAATAGCATTTGTGATTACTAATCGAGCATCATCGACCCAGCAATCATAGTATTGAAAGCCTTTTTTAATCTCAGGCTTAAATGGGCTTTCATTTTGGAAGTTAATTCTTTTTGCTTTGGGAAGCGTGTTCCGTTTACTTAAATGATCATATAGA
Organism: uncultured Oleiphilus sp.; assembly: GCA_963975615.1. Taxonomy (GTDB): domain Bacteria; phylum Pseudomonadota; class Gammaproteobacteria; order Pseudomonadales; family Oleiphilaceae; genus PZPK01. The sequence continues at coordinate 2,387 of CAXBKC010000375.1, read as the reverse complement.
AATAAGCCACAGCGTATCATCCAGCTAGGTCTAAGATGTGGACGGTGAGGCATGATAAACTTTAAGGGTGAAACAAGATGGGCTGCTTTATTAAGTAGGACTTCTCTTTCAGCCAGAGCTTCTTTGACTAGTCGAAATTCATAATGTTCCAAGTATCTTAAGCCACCATGAATGAGCTTACTACTGGCAGAAGATGTACCAGAAGCCAGATCATTTTGTTCGCACAAGAATACATTTAAGCCCCGGCCAGCAGCATCTGCAGCGATGCCCGCACCGTTTATGCCACCACCAATAATGACAATATCGAAGGTCTCACCTGTTGTTTTGATGGGCTTGGATTTACTGGTTTGTGTATTTGGGGTTGGTGCTTCCATTATGTGTTGCCTTCCAATTATAGTCATTAACGAAAACATTATGTCATAAAGCGAACATTTGTCTTTAAAAATGTTTTAAATATTATTAATATCGCGTCACATTTCTGAATAATGGTAAGTTTGTTTTACTTTAAACGCGTTAAAATGCCGTCACTAAAGAGGAATATTCTTATTAAGGCGAGGCTTGAAACATGAAACTGCTTAGCAAATACTAAGCGCTACGCCATTTTTTAATAGAATTTGTTTTATTTTTTCGGTCGGCTCTGCGCTGGTGAAAACATGATTGACTTCAGATATATTACCTAAGCGCGTCATAGCATCACGCCCAAACTTTGAATGGTCAGCAGCTAGAAATATATGGCGTGAGTTTTCAATAATAGCTTTTGAAACACGGACTTCTTGGTAGTCGAAGTCGAGTAGGTCACCGCTTTCATCTATTCCGCTGATACCGATGATAGCGTAATCTACTTTAAACTGACTAACGAAATCGATGGTAGCTTCACCCATAACACCTCCATCACGGTTTCTCACAACGCCACCAGCAATGATGATTTTAAAATCATCTTTAGTGCTCATAATACTGGCAACATGAAGATTGTTTGTGATGATTGTGAGTTCACGATGGTTTAATAAGGCTTGGGCAATTGCTTCAGTGGTTGTGCCAATATTTATGAAGATAGAGGATTGGTCAGGAATCTCACTGGCAATTTTTTCAGCGATTCGTTGTTTCTCTTTTAGGAACGTGACCTTTCGGTTTGAATAAGGTGTATTTAGAATAGTCGAACTTAAACCCGCTCCACCATGGAAGCGTTGTATTTTATGTTCGTTATCGAGTTCTCTAAGGTCTCGACGGATTGTTTGTGGTGTGACATCAAATTTTGTCGCTAATTCTTCAATAGTCGCAAAGCCAGAGCAGTTAACAATTTCAATGATTCGTGCATGACGTTCTGTTTGTTTCATGGCGTTTAATGTCTTAAAAATATAAAAGGAAAAAAGTATGGCGCATTATATTCTTTCAATAGATCAGGGTACAACTAGCTCTCGTGCCTTGTTATTTGATGAAAAAGGCCATGTGTCGATGTCTGCTCAGGCAGAATTCAAACAATACTTCCCAAAGGATGGTTGGGTCGAGCATGACCCTGAAGAAATTTGGAATACTAGCTTACACTCGTGTCGCCAAGTTCTCAAAAGTTTAGATGCAGATCGTGACACGGTTGTCGGTATTGGTATTACCAATCAGCGTGAAACAACACTAGTTTGGGATAGAAAAACAGGAGAAACAATTTATCCTGCTATTGTTTGGCAAGATCGACGTACATCCGAATTTTGCCAAGAGCTAAAACAGCAGGGCTTGGAAGAGGGGATTTCTGAGAAAACAGGACTACTTATCGATCCGTATTTTTCAGCCAGTAAAATTTGTTGGATATTAGACAATGTTGAGGGAGCACGAGAGCGTGCAGGCAAGGGAGAATTAGCATTTGGTACCGTAGATACTTTCTTACTTTGGCGTCTAACAAATGGTAGCTCTCATGCAACCGACGCAACTAACGCTTCTAGAACGTCATTATTCAATATACATACTCAGGAATGGGATAATGAATTGTTGTCTATATTCAACATACCGAGTTCGTTACTTCCAGAAGTAAAAGACAGCAGTGCTGATTTTGGAATAAGTTCAGATTCTATCTTTGACAAAAACATTCCTATCCTTGGTATGATTGGCGACCAACAATCGGCATTAGTGGGGCAGGCTTGCTTCACACCCGGCATGGTAAAAAGCACTTATGGCACGGGCTGTTTCATGATAGCTAACACAGGTAAAACTCCGCTTAAGTCTAATAACCGCCTGCTTACGACGATTGCCTATCGATTAAATAATGAAGTGACGTATGCTTTGGAAGGTAGCATTTTCGTTGCCGGCGCAGCCGTTCAATGGTTGCGTGACGGTTTGAAGTTTATCTCGCATGCGAGTGAAACGTCGGAGATGGCTAAAAAAGTGGGTTACCATAATAC
>CAXBKC010000374.1:0-4411 GCA_963975615.1 uncultured Oleiphilus sp. | reverse complement strand
AATTACCTAAACTGCTTATTTCTAGCTTAGTGACTTTAACTGTCTTTCCCTGTTTAACAATGGGTGCAGATTTATTAAGTCTGTACAAAAAAGCAGAAAATTACGATGCAGGAATATTTGCAGCCAAGTCGGCTTACCTTGCAGAAAAAGAAGGTGAAAATATTGCTTTTGGGCAACTACTTCCCTCTTTAAATGCCTCTGCCAGCATTAACCATATCGATACAGACAATGATGCAATACCTGATGATAGCTATAAAAATCGCACCTATTCAGTAAGTTTATCCCAACCCCTGCTCAACTTTAGCTCTTGGCACAATGTTTCTGCTGCTGAACAAAACACTCTTCGAGCAGAAAGTATTTATCTTGCGGCACAACAAAACCTCATTTTGGATGTTTCTAGTGCCTATTTTGGTGTTTTAAGATCGGAAGAAAATCTACGCTCTGCAAAATCTCAAGAAGCCGCGGTTAAACGACAATATGAACAAGCTAAAGAACAATTTGATGTTGGTTTGATTGCAATTACCGATGTTCACGAAGCTAAAGCGAGCTACGACGCATCTCAAACATTACGCATAAGAAGTGAGGGAGACCTAACCGTAACTCATGAAAACTTATCGCGAATTACGGGTGAGTACTCAATCGAGTTAGACACATTAAAGCAGGACTTTCCAATTTCAATGGATAAAAATACCTCCGCTGAGCAATGGGCCGAATCAGCCTTTCAACATAACCTTAATATCAAAATTGCCGAATTTGCCTTAAAAAGCGTTGAAGAAAACTTAAAGTCTAGCCGGAGCGGACACTACCCAACACTTAGTTTAGATGCGGGCTACAACAGCAATGAATTTTCGAACTTGAATACTAATAACATTATTAATAGTCGTAACTCGGACAGCACCAATATCGCGTTAACCCTAAATGTTCCGCTCTATTCGGGTGGTGCTACTCAGGCGGGAGTTCGAAAAACCAGACATTTAGTAGAGCAGGCTCGGCAACAATTAACCTCAGCACAAAGACAAGCTAAAATTGAAGCACGAACTGAGTACATTAATCTTAAAACCAATATTCAAACTGTTGAATCGTTACAACAGAATATTGTTTCACGCCAAAGTGCATTAGAAGCGACTCGTGAAGGCTACAACGTAGGCACACGAAATATTGTTGAAGTACTTGATGCAGAACGAAATTACTTTACGGCTTTACGTGACTATGCAAATGCTCGCTTTGATTTTGTGGAAAGTAATTTACGGATCAAACGCTCTGCAGGCACCTTAAGCGTCTTAGACATCGAAGCTCTAAATGAATGGTTAGCTTCCGAATAAATACCTAAGGACTTATCTTTGCTGCGCTTGATCCAACAGAGGAGAAAGCGCAACAACCACTCTCAAAACAGCCCCTTTACTTGCATTAATTTCCGCTAACGCGGCACCGCCTATTTGTTTTGCTTTTTCGGCATCAGTCATCAAAGAAAGTACATAATTCTGCAAAGCCCGATCATCCTCAGCTAGCAACAATCCGCCAACTGCAATTAGCTTCTGACAAATAGCTTCGAAGTTAAATACATGAGGCCCCATAATAATAGGCAACCCCAAGGCGCCCGGCTCTATAGGGTTATGTCCGCCCACCTCAACAAGAGAGCCACCAATAAAGGCGATGCTTGAGGCCGCATAAAAGTCCAGCAATTCACCCATCGAATCGACCACAAATACTTCAGCATCAGCAGGAATATATTCACACTGTGAGCGTTTATACGTTAGAAATTTTTGACTAAGCGCCAACTGAAACACCGCCTCAAAACGCTCAGGGTGTCGCGGCACCAATATGAGCAGAGCATCGGGAAAAGTCTTTCTGATCGCTTTATGAATAGTCAAAAGCCTTGCATCCTCTCCTTCATGCGTGCTCGCAGCAATCCATACTTTTTGCTGCTCAGCTAATGCCTGCCTATGCGCCTTGCCTTTTATTATGTGTGAAGGTTCGATATCTAAATCGTATTTTACACTTCCCGTCACCGAGATTTTACTTTCATCAATCCCTAAAGAGGCAAAACGTATAGCGTCATTTTGGTGCTGACAAATAACTAAACATAATTCATTTAACATCCAGCCAACTGCAGGTTTAAGGCGGCGATATCCTCTGGCAGAACGCTCAGACAACCTTGCATTCGCTAACACGACCGGGCAGCCTAGCAGCCTAGTGCGATGAATCGTATTTGGCCATAACTCGGTTTCCATAATAATTAAGAAAGCCGGTTTTACACGCCTTAAAAAAGCATCCACAAGCCAAGGTAAATCATAGGGTGCATACACATGAAATACAGTATCGCCAAATAACTTACTGATCAAAGCTGAACTGGTTGGCGTCATGCTTGTTACTACAATATTTTTTTCTGGATAACGTGTTTGGATTTCACGAATAATGGGCTCAGCGGCCAGCACTTCACCAACCGAAACCGCATGTACCCAAATACTGTCTTTAATATCAGGTTCTTTAAAAAAACCAAAGCGCTCTAACTTGCGCGCCCGATACTCCGGTGCCTTATAGCCACGCCAAAGTAACTTCAAAAAAACAAAAGGCATACAGAGTGTAAAGAGAATTGTGTAAACTAGACGAAACATAAGCAGCAACTTTAAACTTCAAAATGAAAGGCGCAGTATAGTCCAAGATGCTTAGTCTAAACCAGCCAAGTCAAAATACGCCTAAGCGAAAGAAGCTCCATATTTGGATCTTTCATGATGCTAGACCAGGCCACCTAAGCCAACTAGAAGGCTTAGCAAATCGCTTAGCATTTCATATGAATTGCGAGATACATTGCTTTAATGTAAATCAGCATAAGCTAAGTTTGCAAAATATTGCTTATTTACCTAGTGACTTTAAACATAAGGCTAAGCCGAACTTAGTTATAGGTGCTGGCCATAGCACACACCTAAGCGTACTTATTGCAGGTTTCAAATTTAAGGCCTTTACCTCAATCATCATGAAGCCAAGCCTTCCGACCTGTTTCTTTGACACCATCATTTGTCCAAAGCATGACCAACTAAACGACAGCCCAAAAGTACTGAGCACTTTTGGGCCGATTAATAAAATAAATAAAGATCATGCCAACAACACAGCTCAAAATAAAACAATAAATTTAATATTGATTGGCGGCTTATCAAAACATTACCACTTTGATGCCTCTAATATTGCCGAACAGATAAAGCTTATCTGTACAGCAACCCCTACAGAGCAATGGCTTTTGAGTAACTCTCCTAGAACGCCCGAAGCGATGAATGAGCGATTAAAAAAACTCGACTTAGCTAATCTAAACTTTCATGACTACAAACAAGGCACTATGGGCTCTATTCAGGAAACGCTGCTAAAAACAAAATTCACTTGGGTTACTCCAGATAGTATGTCGATGATATTCGAAGCACTCACCGCTGGGTCACAGGTAGGTTTAATTGACTGCAAGCCGAAAAAGATGACGCGCATTGTCAAACAAGTAGTTAACTTGATCGATGAAGGCTATGTTATTTCTTTTAATCAAAAAGCCAACACTGCGGCACCAATAAATCATCTACCCTGGGAAGCGGATCGTGCGGCTCTTTGGCTGCTACATCAACTCCAAACAAGACATCTTGCTAAAAAGGACGAAAGCAATGCTCATGACAAGCAAGATTAATCGAGATGAAAAATTAAGGATACTCCAAGTACTTCCTAGCTTAGTCTCTGGCGGCGTTGAACGCGGCACCTTAGATTTATGTCAGCACTTAATTCAACAGGGTCACGAAGCTTGGGTCATTTCTTCTGGCGGCCCCTTAGTCAAAACGCTTGAAGGCCTAGGTGCGAAGCATATAAACTTAAACGTTCATAGCAAGAATCCTTTTACAATCTGGAAAAATAGCCAGACACTTAAACGACTCATCGAAAAGCATCAATTCGACCTAGTCCATGCACGCTCACGGGCACCTGCTTGGAGTTGTTATTGGGCAAGCAACAAAACTAACGTTCCATTTATCACTACCTTTCATGGTCAATATGGCCACCAAAATAGTTTAAAACGGTTTTATAATAGCGTGATGTTGAAAGGCGATGCCTGCATTGCAGTATCTCAATTTATTGAGTCTCATATCAAAATGGTCTACCCCCAACACCATACAAATATAAAGCTGATACCTAGAGGCATAGACCTCACAACATTTAGCCAAAGCCAAGCCAGCAAAGAAAATGCCCTAGCGCTTAGAGAAAAGTGGAATATAACTAAAGATGATAAAGTCATCGTTCTACCAGGACGACTAACACGACTGAAGGGACATCAAACATTTTTGGAAGCCATCACTCAACTAAAAGAACTGGATTCAATTCATTGCCTGATTGTTGGCGATGAGCCTGGAAAAGAACATTATCAGCAGGAGCTTCAAGTATTTATTGA
>CAXBKC010000373.1:0-4416 GCA_963975615.1 uncultured Oleiphilus sp. | reverse complement strand
CTTGGGCATCTAGAACTTAATGAACCCACTACATTTATTGAGCGAGCACCTGATTCCAGTTTAAATATTTTACGGCCTTTAGCCACTGAAACAAATGATAAAAAAGCTCAAGATTTAGCAGAAGAAGCACTCCAAGACGCCACCATAAAAAAGCAGCCTGAACCATCAATTTTCCAATGGCAAATCACGGGTATAAACATAATAGACGGCACGGTTAAATGGCACGACCTAGCCTTAGTATCTCCTGCAGAGTTAAGTTTAAATGATATTGATATCGAAATAGGCACCTTGAGTGATGAGCTAAGTAAGCCTTTCCCCTATACACTTTCTTTTGCCTTCCAAGATAATGAAGATATAAAGCAAACGCTCTCTGGCTCACTTAGCCCTCAGCCTTTTAGGCTAAATGGTGATGCCAAACTGAGCAATTTTGAATTAGCGTCATTGCAAAGTTATGTCGGCGAATCGGCCAATATCGTGATTGATAGTGGTCGCCTTAGTCTTCAATCTAAATACGCGCTTACTTTAAGCGATCAATTATCGGGCACCATTAACAGCACCACGACGATTGATGATTTAAGCATTAGCGACAGCGTTTTAAGTAAGCCTCTTAGCGGTTTCAAACAGTTAGTGGTTGGCCCCGTCAATGTGACTTTACCTTCTGATAAAGGGTCTTCTCCTAAAGTTGAGATTGAGGCCATCGTTTTAGATCAAGCTTTTGGTGATGTTTTTATTGCTGAAGATGGCCAAGTTAACCTGTCACACATTACTAAGAACATTAGTGACAACAGTGACTCGACTGATTCAATCAAAGCAAATATAGAACAAAAAAATGCTAAGCCAGAAATCGCTGAAACAGAAACTGCTTCTATTGAAATGCTCTTAAAAGTATTTGAACTAAAACAAGGTCAGTTCACCTTTACTGATACCTCAATCAAGCCGACCTTTACTACAAAGGTGTCTAATTTAAACGGTCAAATTGAAGGTATTTCTTCAAATACCGATACCAGATCTAAGGTATCTTTTACCGGGGAAGTCGACTCTCAGGGTGTGCTCGACATAAAAGGTACACTCAATCCGCTTAGCAGCGCCCCACATACAGACCTCACAATTAAGATCAATAATGTCAATATGAGTATGGCGAGCCCTTACTCAGGAAAATATGCCGGTTACCAAATTGAGAAAGGCAAACTTGATTTAGATTTAAATTACCTCATCGATGGTAAGAAGCTTAAAGCCCGAAACCAAATTCTCTTAAATCAATTTGAATTCGGTAAGTCAGTTAAAAGCCCAGATGCAACTAGCCTACCGCTTCCTCTAGCTATCGGTATTTTAAAAGATCGCAAAGGCAGAATTGATATTGATCTGCCCATTTCTGGCGATTTAGGCGACCCTAGTTTTAAAATTTCTTCGGTTGTCATCAATACATTTATGAACCTGATAACCAAAGTCGTTACTAGCCCGTTCTCGATGTTAGGTAGCCTAATTGAGGGCAGTGATGATATTTCCGAAGTCCAGTTTCCTGAAAATTCTAGCGAGCTAAGTAGCGAACAGGCTGAGCGTATATTGGCACTTGCGAATGCACTCAAACAAAGGCCTAAGCTGACATTGGAAATTCGTGGCATTGCAGATGCAAACCTTGACCAAATTGAGAATGCTGTTAAGTCAGAACCTGAATTAATAAAACTAGCCAAAGAACGCGCGAATCAAATGAGCACTTTTGTGATAGAGCAAGGCCAGATTGATGCGGGTAGAGTGTTTATTTTGGAGCCGGAAATTATAGCTATAAAAGCAGTAGAATTGGCACAAAATCTTGAACAAGCAGAACCCGACGTCGTAACTATGATTTCTTCTAAATTCACACTAGGAGTACGCTAGGCTATGACCACTATCAGCCATTTTTTTGCCTATATTAGTCGCCTTAGATGGATTAAACGCTGGAGCTTAATGCGCAACGCTATTCATGAAGATGTCGCCGTGCATTCTTGGGAAGTCGCTACCTTTGCCCATGTCTTAGCGGTGATTCATAAACAGCAAAACCCCGCTTCGGATATTGACCCTTACCGTATGGCGACGATTGCACTCTACCATGATGCAACTGAAGTTATTACTGGGGATATGCCAACCCCTGTTAAATACCATTCCGACGCCATGCGCAAAGCCTATCAAGGTGTTGAGCAAAAAGCACAGCATGAGCTTTTAGCCTTATTGCCAATATCCATTCAAAACGATTTCAAATCTGTGTTGATTGAAGAAGACTTACCTGAAGAATATACAATCTTACTTAAAGCTGCTGACCGCTTGTCGGCCTTGCTCAAATGCCGCGCTGAACTGCGAGCTGGAAATCAAGAATTTAGTCAGGCAGAAGAAATTGTTCATACCCGCCTGTTAGAAATGAATCGCCCAGAAGTAAGCTACTTTCTAGACGTATTTGCACCTAGCTACGATAAAACCTTAGATAACTTATTGGAGAGATAAGCGCATGTCACATTCGATGAAAGCAATTGGCTTAAGCCATTATTTACCGGTAACAGATGAAAATTGTTTACTAGATATAGTGCTTCCACTGCCTCACCCAAGCGCACGAGACATGCTCATCAAAGTAGAGGCCATTAGCGTCAACCCTGTCGATACCAAAGTCCGAGCGCCAAAGGATCTTGTTGAAGCTGAAGCAAAAGTATTAGGTTGGGATGCTTGCGGTACAGTTGTCTCTGTTGGTGATGAGGTCACGTTATTCAGACCCGGACAAAAAGTATTTTATGCCGGCGATATCACCCGTGCAGGCTGTAATAGTGAATATCATTTGGTCGATGAGCGAATTGTTGGCCATGCACCAGAAAAGCTATCATCAGAACAAGCTACTGCCATTCCCTTGACCGCTTTAACTGCTTGGGAAGCTATGTTTAGTCGTTTAGGCATTAATTTAGAAGGTGCCTCCCCTGAGGACTCAAGCCAAAAAAGTATTCTTATTATCGGTGGTGCAGGTGGTGTGGGTTCGATGGCTTGTCAACTTGCGAGCAATCTTGCCGGCCTTACAGTAATTGCAACAGCGTCTAGGCCCGAATCTATTGCTTGGTGTAAAGATATGGGTGCAAACTATATCGTCAATCATCATGACTTAATGGCTGATATGCGCGCACTTTCAATTAATGAAGTCGACTATATTCTGTGCTGTAACGATACCGACATGCACTTCGATAACATGGCTGAACTGATTGCACCACAAGGCCATATTTGTAGTATCGTCGAAAACGCTCAGCCCTTAACTTTAAATAAATTAAAAACAAAGTCTGCCAGCTTTAGTTGGGAATTTATGTTTACCCGCGCCATGTTTAAAACAGACGACATGATTGAGCAACATCATATTTTGAATGAAGTGGCTCGTTTGCTAGACGAAGGCATATTGAAGACAACACTCAAAGAAGTGCTTACTCCAATTAATGCTCAAAACTTAAGAACAGCTCATGCCAAATTAGAGCAGGGCAGCATGATTGGAAAGCTCGTATTAAGTGTATGGGATTAATTTATCGCTATTTGCTATTAAACAGCCTGTGTTACAGGCTTATCACTCTCAGTTAAAGACTCGACGACTGTACAGGTAACTACATCCCCTAAAACATTTATAGACGTTCGACACATATCCAGAATTCGGTCGACTCCAAGAATCAAAGCTATTCCGGCCTCCGGGATGCCGACACCCACTAAGACGGTACTTAGAATTATAATGCCTGCGCCCGGCGTTGCTGGTGAACCGATAGAAGCAGCAACCGACATCGTCACAATAAATAGGTAATTGGTTAGCGTTAAGTCGACGTTAAACACTTGCGCCAAAAATACCGTGGCTACACCTTGGTAAAGTGCTGTCCCTGTCATATTAATAGTGGCGCCTAATGGAATCACAAAGCGTACGATATCTGGCGGTATTTTCAGTTTATTCTCTGCTACTTGAAGTGAGATAGGCATAACCGCAGCCGAGCTACTCGTTGAAAAAGCCAATAACAGGAGCTCTCGGATATCTGCAAAAAAACTAGCTAATGGCTTTTTATAGGTCATTTTCACTACGACAAAATAGATAAGAGCCAGTGCCAATAAACCAAGTAATACTGTGAGCACATAAATCGCCATGCCCCCTAAAACTTCAATACCGACATTGGCAACCAACTGTGCGATTAAGCCAAAGACTGCAATAGGCGCAATACGCATCACCCAAGAGACAATACGAATACTCACTTCCTGAAGTGCAACTAATAAGTCATAAAGTGGTTTCGACTGAGAAGCTGGTATCGACATTAAAGCCGCACCAAGAACGGCCGCGAATAAGATAACCTGAAGCATTTCACCAGTTACCATCGAGGCCAGAGGATTCTTAGGAATCAAGCCGGACACCTTTGCAGGTAGGTCTGACATTTGTGGAAAACC
>CAXBKC010000372.1:0-4419 GCA_963975615.1 uncultured Oleiphilus sp. | reverse complement strand
AGCCGTTTTTAATTGTGTTAAATATAGCTTAGAAAAAGAAAGCTTAACATCTGCATTCCTGTTATTACCCCTTTGTGCCTTTGTAATTTATATTCTTAGAATTATGAGTATGTACTGGTCAAGCCAAACTGGACACTTTTAGTTGAGAATTTTCAAACTCTACCGGTGACAGATCACCATTAGCAGAATGAAGTCGCTCCAAGTTGTAATATTTCATGTAAGCAGTCACATCTTGCTTCATAAACTCCCTTGTTGGTTGAGCAACGTTAAAAATCCAATCGTGTTTCAAACTACCAAAGAAACGCTCAACAACGGCATTATCCCAACACGCACCCACATCACCCATACTGGCTAGAATACCATAGCTCGATACAGCCTGCCGAAATGCTTACTGGTATACTGTGAGCCTCGGTCACTGTGAAATACCAGCCCTCTGGCCGGTTGGCGCAGGTTGTAGGCTTTCATTAATGCCTTGGATATCAAATCTGTAGTCATGCGTTTGTCTATGTGCCACCCAACAATCCGGCGTGAATATAAATCCATTACCACCGCTAAATACATCCAGCCTTCACCTGTCTTTAAATAGGTCACGTCACCCGCCCAAACCTCATTAGCAGATACTGGGTTAAAGTTCATGTTTAACAGGTTATCAGCCACTGCATCTGAGTGTTTGCGCTGTGTAGTCACTTTGTAAGCACGTCGTTGGGGAGCTTTGAGTCGAAGGCGGTGCATAATTTTACGAACGAGATAGCGACCAACCTGGTAGCCTTCCTTGCGCAATTTCTTCACCATTTCACGATTCCCTAAGCTGCCTCGACTTTGCTTAAATAGCTGTCGAACAAATGACAAAGCTGTTTGACGATGTTCTGCTCTCTCGATAACAATTCAATTAATGCTATCGTTTGATGTTGTCTTGCATTAAGAGAGCGGTAGCCTTTTTTAAGATATCTTTCTCCCATTCAATTTTCTTAATTTGAGCTTCAAGCTCTTGAATTCGTTTTTGTTCGGGAGTGATGGCATTAGCTGATGGCGTAATACCTTCAAATTCTTGTCTTAGCTGGGTTACCCAACGTCTAATCGCTGTCGGGCCTACGCCGGTTGCATCACAAGCTTCTCGGATGGTGTAGCCTTGTTTAATCACAAGGTTAGCGGTATCTATTCTAAATTCTGTTGAGTAAGTTGGTTGAGTCTTCATTACTTTTTATACCATTTTATCTTAAGGCAAATTTACCTCATATCGGTGTACAGTTTCATTAAGCCACAATACATAGCTCCAAGGGCAATGTGAGTCGTAGATAAAATAAAGCTCAATGGTCATTAAATGAATTCTTGTTTGCGATCAGATGTGGTGATCCTAAATAGTTTATTACTATTATTCAATCATTGAATTTATGCGGATTCAGCTTGAAATGTATTATCGATTAATGTGATGTGCAGAATTGGACATGTATCTGTAATCGACTACTGCAAGCGATGGATTATGTGGCATAAACTAATCGAGTGTAATGGGCTTAGCACCAGCTCTGAAGTAGTCATCTCAACTTGTTAGCGACAATCAAGTTTTGATAAAGCGAAGCCGTTCTTTGAGATGAACGGCTTGCTGGCGGTAAAAGGGGGCAATTAAATGACTCTTTAATAACGGTCGTTATTAGAGCCATTAGTCGCTATCTATATATTGACTCATATCGGTGCGCTATTCATCGTTATACTTCGACTAGCACCACTTTAATTCCTAAGCGTCTAAGGCCTTCAAGATAGATGCTTGGTATATTTTGATCGGTTATCACTTTAGTTACTGCAGAAGGTTCTAAAATTTTGTGGAGACAGATCAAGTCAAATTTAGATGAGTCAGTTACCACAATTACCTCTGTGGCAACTTGACACATAATTCTATTGAGGATGGCTTCTGCTTCAAAATGAGTCGTAATGCCTCGTTCCATATGAAAACCATCAACACCTAAAAAAACTTTATCTACATGAAGATCTTTTAAGGTATTTTCAGCACAGTTGCCGAAAAACGACATATTTTTTCTTCTTAATGTCCCACCCAATAAAATGACATTGACGCCGTCGTTTGATGACAATTCATTGGCAACATTTAAGCCGTTGGTAACAATCGTTAGATTTTGTTTATTTTGTAAATGGGCTGCAACTTGAACCGTTGTCGAACCTGAATCGAGAATGATTGATTCACCTTCATTAATCATACTGGCAGCCATTTTACCAATACTCATCTTTTCTTCTGAGTAGAGTGTCTCTTTATGATCTATGTTGACTTCGGTATCAATGAGGATATTTTTTTTCAGCAGTGCTCCACCGTATGAGCGAGTTGCAATGCCTTGTTGCTCCAAAAAACGTAAATCTTTGCGGATAGTGACAGGGGATACTTGGTACTTGGATGTCAAATGTGAAACTTGTACACTTCCAAGGTCTTTTAACATTCTGATTATCTGTTCTCGCCTGTGGCTTGTATCCCGCATTTTTACCTTCATTTACGATTTCATGTCAAACAATGAAACATATATTATATAAAACGAAACGTTTGGCCACTAAAAAGTTTCGGTTTTATTGAGTAAAACAGAGGCCTATTTAAATTTAGTGGTTAGTTCGTAGACTAAAATTCTGAAACAAGTTTGTCGACAATGGCTTCTATATAGGCTTGTTGAGATTCTTTAAAGCCTAAATGTTTTATACGAACAGTGCCATCTTTGCCAATGATGTATGCCGTTGGCATGACTAAGACATTATACAAGCTTTGAATATCGTTGTTATACCCTTGAGCAACAGGGTATAGGACAGGATATTGGGTTAAAAATTGCTTAGCATCATTTACGTCTTGTTCGAGATTAATGGATATAATTTCAAACTTTTTATCGACATATTGTGCTTTTAACTTATTCAAAAAAGGGAAAGAACGGCGACATGGAATACACCATGACGCCCAAAAGTCTAGGTAGACGACTTTGCCTTTATAATCATCGAGCACGATTTTATTTGCGCCATCAAGCGCCGACAGCGAAAACTCTGGTGCCGTGTCATTGACCGCCAAAGGGGCGGCGGTACAACAAAAGGACCAGGCCGATAATAAAAGCAATATCAGTAATCTCATTGCGTTATTCACCCGTCATCGGTATGAGTTCTAGCAATAAGTAACCTTTAAAATTAGTCTCTAGCTTTGCTACAGGGCCAACTGCAGTGTCAAGTACTAGGTTATTAACATAGTCTTTAATTTGATATTTACCCTTTTGTAGACCTCGTAATTCAACCTCACCATTCCAGTCTTTGGCGTAAAATGCGTAATACATGCGATCGTCTTTTTGGATGGCGTGGGTTTCTGGTAAATCAAAACCGATATCATATAGTTCGCCTAAATATATCCCTTTAGGTAACATTTTGGTTTTGTATATATCAATCCACTTGGCCCATACTTTTTCTTTGTCTTCATTTAAGGCAAATTCTGCAGCCGCACCCGTTGATGAAGGCATAGTGAATTTGGTTCCTACTATTCCCCCAATACCGACTGATGATGCGAAGTCGTTGGCGTTATCACTTAACTCTACATGGTCACCGTAATAAGGTGATGAGTCACCCATTAAACCTTTTAGGGTTTTGCCTTTATGGCGAACTTGCCATGAAGATAAGGGATCTGAGCTCACTGTTTGGTTCATGTAAGGTAAGTTATGAAACGCGTAAGAGGTACCACAAGGGCAAATCTCAACTACTGCTTCTGGATTGATTTCTTGGGCAGTTTTAATGATTTCTTCCCAAAACTCGGCTAACTTTTCTACTGACTCTTCTGGGTATGCATGGTTATGTGCAGGGTTGTAACAGGGAGCAACACCATTTAAATGCTGGCCATCAATCTTTAAGCCTTCGTAGCCCCATTCACCGATCATTTTTCTGACTAATGCTTTGCTGTATTCAATGGTTCCTTTATATGCTGGGCATAAATAAAAGCTATTCCACCATGTGACATCTTGCACTGCGCCATTTTCATCGAGCAATAGCATATCGCTGTGATCATGCAGCAAGTCTGTTCCTGGGTCGACAGCCAGTGGTGCCCACCAAAGCTTAGCCTTTAAGCCTGACTGGTTGATTTTAGACACAAATACTTGCATGTCTTTGTCGCCATTAGGAAACTTTTTGCGATCAAGATACCAATCACCTTCTGCTGTTTGCCATCCGTCGTCTAATACTGCCCATTCTAAGCCCATCTCTTTGGCTTTTTCTAAGGTTCCGAGTACTTCATTAACATCGAAGTTGCGATCGTAGCCCCATGCACACCAAATAGGATCGTACGCTGAGTCTGGTATATCGGCCATTTTCAAGCCTTTATCAGCCATAACATTACGGTAATTTTTTAAGGTCGCGTAATAATCTTTGTGATGAACATTGACGAACGTTTGCACTGTCTTGAGG
>CAXBKC010000371.1:0-4436 GCA_963975615.1 uncultured Oleiphilus sp. | reverse complement strand
ACTGTAGATCAACAATAGACTCTACAACGTTATTCTGACCCGCAGCACCATCAGTTCCTGAACGTACAATATCCTTAGCTGCGCGTTCGATACCTTGGGTTGCACTTTGAACACCCTGAATACCGGAATGGAGAATTGAATTCACGCTCATGGTCATTACCTATGTAATAAATGTGTTAGTGCATAAACAAAGATAACTAACGGTCAAAAAAAACCGCAATCTCCAACTTAGAATACACCTATTCAGATTAAAGCAAAGAACTGCTCACTTTTCAACCAAGCCAGTGCATTCATAACAAATCAACACACTCGCTTACGTGAGCACATCCATTATGAGATGCTTCGCCAAAGCACTAGGATCTCTCTTTGCTGAGTACGGTAAAATGCCAATACAAGGGGAAGCTAATGCAGACCTTAACGTTGCTATATTTTGCTCCTCATAGTCCATTTGATCTGAGTCGGTTCGATTGCCAATCCAGCCAGCAATCTCAAGACCATCTTTCCTAATTGCTTCTGCCGTTAATAAAGCATGATTTAAACAACCTAGCCTTAGCGCTACCACCAATATCACTTTAAGTTCTAGCTGCTTTGCAATATCAGCCATAGTTTCACTCGAACTGATTGGAACACGCCAACCCCCTGCTCCTTCGATCAAAACAAAGTCTGCCGGTGTCATCAGGGCACCACGACAATATCCAACAATTCGATCTGCACGAACTACCTTATTTTCTAAAGCTGCTGATATATGAGGAGAAGCAGGTATTTCTAGGGCAATCGGGTTAACTTGAGCATAGGGTAATTTAACAGACATATTTTCCATCAACGCCAACGCATCTTCGTTCTGCCACTGAGTTTTTCCATTTTCCAGCTCAATTAAATCACAGCCAGCAGCTACAGGCTTAAGCGCTAAAGTTCTTAGTGATTTTTGCTCTGCGGCTTTTAGCAGGACACAACTCGCAAAGGTTTTACCTACACCCGTGTCCGTTCCTGCCACAAAATACATCTGTTTCATGCCAACCTCTTTTGCTATAAAAAATACATTTTAATATGGAGGATACTTACTTTAGCTATAAAAAAGCCAAACTTTTCTAAACTGTTTCCAAAATAAGCTAGAATATTCTAAAAATCAGAACAATTAGAGGGCTACCAAAATGGCGATTAACCCTATAAATATAGATATACTAGAAATACTCGACGCCATAGATCGACGAGGAAGTTTCGCAAAAGCAGCAGAAGAGCTGAACAAAGCGACCTCTGCTCTTTCCTACGCAATTCAAAAATTAGAAGAACAACTTTCTATTACCGTGTTTCAACGACAAGGAAGGCGCTCAGTACTTACGCCCGCAGGTGAACTAATCCTTGAAGATGGGCGAGCTATTCTTAGCGCCACAAAACTTCTCGCTGAAAAAGCAAAAGAAGTAGCAACAGGCTGGGAACCAAAACTACGCATTGCCTTAGAATCCACTCTTAATTACGAAGTATTTTTTAATATACTTAATGCATTTTTGCTCGAACATGAAAGCTTAGAAATCGATATTTCTGAATCTGTTTTAAATGGAGGTTGGGAAGCGCTTGAACACTCGCGAGTCGATCTACTGGTTGGCGCACCTGGACCTGTACCCCAACAAAAAGGCTTCCGCTCAGTGAATATCGCGTGCTCTGAAATGATTCCCGTGATAGCTAAAACACACCCACAGGCGCACCTACTGAGCGACACCAAAGAATTTGAGGCCACTCTTCCTAACTTAAGACGAGTAGTAACTCATGACACAGCCGCTGTGAATATTGCTCGAAATGCAGGCCTAAGCTCAGGTAAACGCATTCTTTATGTGCAAACAATCGATCAGAAAATTCAGGCGCAGCTTTCGGGCCTAGGCATAGGACATCTCCCGAGACATCGTATTCAAAAGCACTTAGCTAATGGCAGCTTAATCCCCCTACCTTTCACCGAAGCAGCTAGTGAAAACTTCATAGCCTGGAAAATAAGCCATAAAGGCAAAGCACTTCAAACGCTTTCTCAGCGTTTAATTAGGGCAAAATGGGATTGATCATCAACACACTTCGATGAATCCTGCGCGAGAAAGGTCAGACCGCAAATATAACGTTCGTTGAGCTTTGCCTGCACTGAGCCCGCCGAAGTGTCGAAACGGGTAAGAAACTTAAACTGGCGGGAACTGACACACCCTTCGACGGGCTCAGGGACCATAATATCCCAACTCAGCAGAAAATTTGGCTCACCAAAAATAAAAAACTTCTTGCCGCTCTAAAAACTATTGGGTTATAGTTGAACAAACTATAACCCAATAGCTGAAATATAAAGTTCACTCATTTATTTTAATCTGTGCAGCGATAGTTATGACATTAGTACAAAACGTCCCAGCAGGTACGCCCCGACAAATCAGCAAAGAGCAGACACGCCAACGCTTAATTCAATCTGCACATAAATTGATATTAGAGAAAGGATTGGCTGGCTTAACGATGAATAAAATCAGCCGCAAAGCAGGCATAGCTCAGCCCAGTTTTTATAATCATTACAGCACCCTGCCCGAACTAATCATCGACGTTCGTAAACTAATGGCTGAACGCTACTTATTGCCACTTCAAGATTATTTCGTCAAAGCAATTAACTCTTGGAAAGAGCAACTTATAAGCGCCCCAAATCTCCCATTAAACCGAGAAACACTAAGGACGCTAAATAAAGATTACTTAAGCTATAACTTCGATATTTTACTACGCGACATTAATGTTTTTAAAGTTGTATTAGCGGACTACCACGACCAAGGCAGCCCTTTGCACAATGAGCTTGGTAAATTAATCGATGATATCAATTTAGCTTGGTGCGAGTTTTTAGATGATTTATCGAATGAAAATAAACTCGCTATTCCACAAGATCATATTCAGCTCTATGTCGATAGCCTAAGCGCGTTAACGCATCAGTTAGTCCTTGGCTGCGATCAAAACCGTTACACCAAAGATCAAGCAGTATTGGTATTAACACGATTTTCTGAAACGATGATTACAGAACAACTATCTATCACCAACTTGAATTCTAAAAATTAGAGGCCTTGCCAAATGACAACAACACAAAAATTAAAAACAAAGGCAAACGGTGCAAACCAACAAACACATTATCGGACCTGTAATTTGTGCGAAGCCATGTGTGGTATTGAAATAGTCACATCAGGGCAGCAAATTCTGAGCATTAAGGGTGATAAGCAAGACACCTTTAGTAGGGGCCACATATGCCCTAAAGCCACAGCTTTGCAAGATTTACATGAAGACCCAGATCGTTTACGCCAGCCAATTGAAAAAGTAAACGGTGAGTGGAAAGAAATAAGCTGGGAAGCAGCCTACGAAAAAACCGTTGCTTACATTCAAGCTGTACAAAAGAAATATGGCAATGATGCTGTGGGCACCTACCTTGGTAACCCAAACGTACATAATTTGGGCTCAATGCTTTATGGGCGCGAACTACTTCATACCCTTCGTACTAAGAATAAATTCTCTGCCACCTCTGTAGACCAGCTTCCACACCATATCATTGCGCACAAATTATTTGGTCACCAATTAAAAATTCCTGTTCCAGATATCGACAACTGCGATCATTTTTTAATTATCGGTGCAAACCCGGTTGCTTCAAACGGCAGCATTATGAGCGTACCGGATGTGAAAACTCGTTTGAAAGATATCACCAAAAGAGGTGGAGAAGTCATTGTAATTGATCCACGCAGAACAGAAACTGCTGAAATTGCCTCGAAACATCATTTCATTAAACCTGGCTCAGATGTATTGCTGCTTCTGGCTATGCTGAATACTTTATTTTCTGAGAAATTAGCCAAACCTGGTCGACTAAAAGAATTTACTCCAGAATGGAATCAACTTGCTCTTGACGTTGCGCCATACACGCCAGAGAAAGTTGTTCCGCACACAGGCATCGAAGCCAACGAGATCAAGAAGCTAGTCAGAGATTTTGCGAAAGCAAACGCACCTGTTTGCTATGGTCGAATGGGGGCTTCTGTTCAGGCATTCGGCACCTTGACTCAGTATTTGATTATGGCATTTAACATTCTGACTGGGCGTTTAGATGCGCGCGGCGGAATGATGTTTACTCAACCAGCAGCCGATCTTATTTCGCAAACAGGTAAAGGTCATTTTGGCCGCACTCAATCTAGAGTACGTAAGTTACCTGGATTCTCTGGTGAATTACCCGTTTCAGCCTTAGCAGAAGATATTTTGACTGAGGGTGAAGGGAAGATTAAAGCTATGGTGATGATGGCTGGCAATCCTGTGCTATCGACGCCTAACGGACAACAGCTAGATAAAGCATTTCAGGGTCTAGACTTCATGGTGTCAATTGATTTCTATCTCAATGAAAGCAACCGCCATGCCGATATTATTCTACCCCCAGTTAGCACCTTAGAGCGGTCTCACTACGA
>CAXBKC010000370.1:0-4449 GCA_963975615.1 uncultured Oleiphilus sp. | reverse complement strand
GAAAAATCAGATCAGAGCCTTCAATGCCTGCCATTAAGGGGAATAAAGCGAGCACAATAGGCACTGCGCCTCGCAGGCCAACCCAGCCAATAAAAACATGTTCTTTTACAGAAAAACCAAATGGCAGAAGCGAGATGATGGTGGATGTTGGGCGTGCTATAAATATTAAGACTAAAGAAATTAATAAAGCAAAAGGAGCAGTAGCTAATAATTCACTAGGTGTCACCAATAAACCGAGCAGTAAAAATAACACCACTTGCGCAAGCCAGGCTAGTCCATCATGAATCTGAAGAATGGTATTAAGGCCTCGAATATTCTGATTGGCTAAGACTACTCCAAATAAGTAGATGGCTAGAAAACCACTTCCTTCTATAGCGTTGGTGAAACTAAACAAGGTAATACCCGCAGCGGCTATAAATATAGGGTAGAGGGCCGGCACTAATTGAATTTTTCTGATGAGCTGTGCGATTAGCCAGCCACCAGCAACCCCGCAAAGAGCGCCTAAACCAAACTGCTGGGCTAACATTATTAAGGCTGAAAGCCATGAATGGCCATCACTACTTTGAACAACTTCAATGAGCATTAAAGTTAGGAAGATAGCCATCGGATCATTACTGCCAGATTCAATTTCTAGCGTAGCCCCGACGCGCTCATTAAGTTGAAGGCCTCTTCCATTTAAAAGTGAAAATACGGCTGCAGCATCGGTGGATGAAACAATCGCACCAATTAATAGACCCATTAATAAGGGGATGTCTAGGAGCCATGCTGCAAACAGACCGCCGATCAAACTTGTAACAACGACTCCAAATGATGCCAAAACCAGTGCAGGGCGCAAGCCTACCCTGAAAGATTGGACTTTAGTGCGCATCCCGCCATCTAGCAAGATAATGGCTAAGCATAAATTCCCTACCAGAAAGCTTAGGTCGAAATTATCGAATGCAATGCCGCCGGGGCCATCTTCCCCAGCTAGCATACCAATACCTAGAAATAGTAAGAGTACAGGCATGCCAATTTTTGTTGATAATGGAGTAAGCAGAATACTGAGAAAGACGAGCACGGCTCCCATCGTTAAGAATGTCATATCCATAAAGTTGTCAAAGCCTTAACTCAATTGGTCGCCAAATAAAATAATGTTTTATAAGCGTAGAGCATTGCCGCTCATGCTTTTTATCATAATGCCTGTTTTTACCTTAGATAATCAACAAGATAACTAAAGAGTAACTAAAAGGGCGAGAGTGCTAATTATTCAGTATGCTGGGTATCTGCAATGTATGAAATTGAAAAGCTATGTTTCTTATAAATAGTACTAAAATTTACAAATTGTAGCGTCTTCGCAAACTGTCTTTAGCATTTTTAATTAAGAACTAAGAATTATGTTTATTCGGCATGATATAACAATAGTATGACGCTATATGACAAGTATTTTAATGTGGATCATGTAAATTCTACAAAGTGATTTAGCTATATAAAAATTACAGTTAAGTAGTTTAAGGCTTATATGATTTAGCTTGTTTTGGCTATATTTAGTCACTCTGTGCAAATGACTCAAATAATAAAAATATTGAAAACCTTGGAGAATTGAGTAAATGGCGGATCACTATGTAGCGTTTTCTATCCCATTTTTTCTATTATTTATAATGATGGAAACGCTGTTTTTTATACATAAAAATGCCAAAAAAATACGCTTTAATGACAGCTTAGCAAATCTAAGTTGCGGCATTATTACTTTGATATTTGAGTTATTTACTAAAGGTGGGTTGTTCATATTATTTGACTTTATAGCACGAAAATTTGGGCTGATAGAGTGGGATATGAATGCTGCTTTTACATGGATAATATTTTTCTTTATTTATGACTTTTTCTACTATTGGGCTCACCGCTTTTCACATAGCATAAATTTCTTGTGGAGTGGTCATTTACCTCATCATCAAAGTGAAGAATACAACTTTAGTGTAGCGCTAAGGCAGGGGGCTTTTCAGGATACCTTGAACTTTCCGGTTTTTATTCCTATGGCGCTTTTGGGCTGTCCAATTGAAGTGTTTGCGACTGTACTACTTTTAAATAAATTCTTTCAGTTTTGGATTCATACTCAAGCAATTGGTCGCGTCCCATACATTGAAGGCATACTCAATACACCTGCTGCACACCGTGTGCATCATGCCGTTAATCCTAATTATATCGATAAAAACTATGGCGGCGTTATTATGTACTGGGACAAACTCTTTGGTACTTGGGCCGCTGAGCGGGACGATGAGCCCTGCATCTTTGGCGTACGTAAACCCTATCGAAGTTGGGACCCTTTATTTGCGCATATCGATTGGTGGGGGAAGCTTTGGAAGGATGCTGTAAATACCCAAAAGTGGAGCGATAAGGTGAAACTATGGTTTATGCCAACAGGTTGGCGTCCTGTTGATGTGACACAAAATGACCCTTGGGATGCTTATGATATCGATCGATACCAAAAGTATGATCCCAAAGTGGATATCTGGCGAAAAATAGCAGCATTGGTTATTTTTTGTCTGACCCTGCCCATGATTAGCTACCTTTTGTACGAACAATTTAATTTATCTCTCCTTGAAAAAGGAGGAATGTCTCTTGTTATATTGGCCTGTTTATATTTTTGTGGTTATTTGTTAAATGGTTGTCAGCGTATGCTGAAGCCTATAGCTAAACCTAATGTAGCCAATCTCATAAATAAATAAGATGCAGTCTATAGCTATAAAAAAGTCCTATTTTTAGCTCAAGAGAAAAACTAACAATTGATTCTTCTTTGAGCGTGTTTGATACTCATCGACCAAACAAAACATTTTTAAAAAACGAAACTAACTAAATGATGACTAAATACGCGCTTATTACAGGTGGTGCTCAACGGATAGGGGCTGCCATAGCCAAGACCTTGCACAGTGAAGGTTATGTGATTCTGTTGCACTATGGGAAGAGTGAAAAGTCTGCACTTGCTTTACAGGCTGAACTTAATGCTCTTCGGCCAAAAAGTTGTTTCGTAAAAAGTGTCAGTCTCTCCTATAAAACTGTTAATGAATTGAGTAAGTGGGTTTTAGACAAAACCGATCAGCTCGATGTTTTAGTTAACAATGCTTCCGTGTTTTATCCAACACCTTGGCAAGAAGCAACAGAAGCTCAGTGGGATCAGTTATTTTCTACTAACGTTCAGGTGCCATTCTTTTTGATACAGGCTCTCTTACCCGCTTTAATTAAGGCTCAAGGTAGCGTTATTAATATGATTGATATTCATCAGGAACGAGGCTTGGAGCTGCATCCTATATATAGTGCTAGTAAGGCGGCGCTTAAGAATCTGACTCTGTCTTTAGCGAAAGATATGGCAGGGCGTATTCGTTGTAATGGTGTTAGTCCTGGCGCTATTTTATGGCCTGAGCAAACGGATGAAATTGATGAAGCTGCGAAAGAAGCTATTTTGAAAAAGATACCAATGCATAAACTGGGTGCGGTAGAGGATATTGCCGATGCGGTATTTTTTGTGCTTCAGAATAAATATATTAATGGGCAAATTATAAATATTGATGGTGGTCGAACGCTATTGAGTTAGCCGATGTTACTTGTTCCGACATGATCACTATTTAGCTCTATCCTTTTTTTGAATAAAAAAAAGAGCTAAGGGTTAGCTTAGCTCTTTTTAGCATTTCTTCAGTTCAATTGGAGAAGATTAATTATCTTTCTAGGTGTTCGAACTTGTCTGGTACGCCATCCCACTCTTTTGCGTCAGGTAGTGGGTCTTTCTGCTCAGTAATATTTGGCCATACCGAGCATAGTTCTGCGTTGACTTCGATATATTTAACCTGATCTGCGGGTAGCTCATCTTCAGAGAAGATTGCATTAGCAGGGCACTCTGGCTCACAAAGTGCACAGTCGATACATTCATCTGGGTCTATGACTAAAAAGTTTGGGCCTTCATAGAAGCAATCTACAGGACAAACTTCAACACAGTCAGTGTATTTACATTTGACGCAGTTATCAGTTACAACAAAAGTCATAGCAGGGTTCCATTAATATGGTGATGGATTAAATAGCGCTATTTTAAAGACTGGCGCTACTTGGTTCAAGCTTAAAAAACTATTATTTCTTTTAGGGCATGATCTGAAACAGTAAGCTGCTGCCTTATTCTGTATCAACAAAGTGTTTTTAGTTGATAAAGCATATCCAGAGCTTGCTTTGGGGTTAGTTCATCAAGATTTATTTTAGATAGTTTTATTTCAATCTCACTGGTGCTGCCAGCAAATAAATCATTTTGATGAGCTGATGACATAGATTGAGATGTATCTTTATCAGTTTTCTTCTCAATCGTATTTGTAGAGCTCTTCGCCACGGGTTCAGAATTTGAAATAGTATGTTTTTGAATGTCCTGACCTTCTAGTTTTTTCAGGATGTCTTTTGCATTGTTAATGACGACTTCAGGTACACCCGCAAGTTTAG
>CAXBKC010000369.1:0-4450 GCA_963975615.1 uncultured Oleiphilus sp. | reverse complement strand
CCCTTATACAGACCATAGGTCGCGCCGCACGAAATATTAATGGGCGCGCTATTTTATATGGGGATAAAATTACTGGCTCAATGAAAAAAGCGATTGATGAAACAGAAAGACGCAGAGAAGCTCAGAAAAACTTTAATCTTAAGCACGGTATTACCCCGCAAGGCTTGAATAAAAAAATATTAGATATCATGGAAGGTGCTGTTTCAATTCCTGGTAAGCGTAAACAAAGCCTATCAAGGATTACAGAGAATGATGCAGAATATGATGTTCACTTGTTAGCAAGAACGCCGGTAGAATTGCGTCGAGAAATGGAAAAATTAGAAAATGAAATGTATGACGCTGCAAGAGACCTTCAGTTTGAAAAAGCAGCTTCAATTAGGGACCAAATATCATTGCTAAAGCAACGGCTATTAATGTAGATGACGTAGAAGGTTTGCAATGCGTCAAAATAACGACAATTTTATGCACATTTAAAATTTTCACCTGAAAGTCAATGTAACAATTGACAATTTACTTTAAAAACCCTAGAAATTATTTAAGTTATTGATTTATAAGTATTTTTTAATTGGTTAAAAAGTGAGCAATCTGTTGTTGATCGCCGTGGATAAAGGGTTTTGGGCTTCTATAAAAAGGTTTTCAACAAAGTTATCCACAGATTCAG
Organism: uncultured Oleiphilus sp.; assembly: GCA_963975615.1. Classification (GTDB taxonomy): domain Bacteria; phylum Pseudomonadota; class Gammaproteobacteria; order Pseudomonadales; family Oleiphilaceae; genus PZPK01. Next base: position 3,789 of record CAXBKC010000369.1, on the reverse strand, counting down.
TGGATAAATAACATTACTGTCATTTTCAAATTAGAATTAAAAATACTTTTTAATTGAAGAGTGAAAGTCAATCCCTCTTAGGTGGGAAAAACGTTATTTATTTAGTTTTTTTTGATTTTTTAATCTTGCATTTTTAATTAAAGGCTGTCCTTAAAGAATGGGTAATTTATTTCTTTAATGAACTGTTTATAATGCACTCGATTCTCTTCTCTACTTAATTATATGAATTAAAGGTTCATTATGTCTTATTCACTTTTACGCCAATTGCTATTCCGTCTGCCTCCGGAAACTTCACATGACCTGTCTCTTGATTGGATGAGTGCGGCCCATCGATTAAAGTTGTTAACTCCTTTTGTGAATTCAATACCTAATTCGCCTTGCAAGGTTATGGGGATACATTTTCCAAATAGAGTGGGTTTAGCGGCCGGACTAGATAAGAATGCAGATCATATCGATGCTTTAGGTGCATTAGGCTTTGGTTTTGTGGAAGTGGGGACCGTGACGCCAAGGTTGCAGACAGGGAATCCGAAACCAAGACTGTTTCGTCTGGCAGATCAAGAGGCGATTATTAATCGAATGGGATTTAACAACAAAGGTATCGACCATCTAGTTGAGCGGGTTAAAAGAGCGCATTATGCTGGCCCTATTGGTATTAATATAGGCAAGAATTTTGATACTCCGGTAGAGAATGCAAATTCAGATTATTTGCATGGTTTAAGAGTGGCCTATCCTTATGCTACCTATATAACAGTAAATGTATCTTCACCGAATACGCCTGGCTTGCGTAGTTTACAGTTTGGAGATTCATTAAATAGCTTGTTAGATGTACTGAAAGAGCAACAAGCAATGTTGACGAGTCAGTTTGGGCGATATGTTCCCATTGCAATCAAAATTGCCCCAGATATGACGGACGAAGAGATTGTACTGGTTGGGGAGTCTTTAAAGGCGAGAGAGTTGGATGGGGTTATTGCAGGAAATACAACATTAGATCGTGAGCTAGTGCAGGATTCAACCTTTGCCGCTGAGGCGGGTGGCTTAAGTGGTGCACCTTTAACTAATAAGTCTACACACGTTATTAAACAGCTTAAGTCTGTACTTGGGGATGACTTACCTATAATAGGTGTTGGTGGAATCATGAAGGGTGAGCAGGCGGCTGAAAAGATAGCAGCGGGTGCAAGTTTGGTGCAGCTATATACAGGCTTTATTTATCATGGGCCAAAACTGATTAGGGATAGTGTTGAGGCAATTCGGTTTTCTGAATAAATGAGACTCAATAAAAAAGGCTCCTAAGGAGCCTTTTTTATTGAGTGACCTTGTAGGTCACATATACTCTTATATAAAGAGTGTATTAAGTAAATTAGTTGAGTGAGTTAGGTGGAAATACCAGGGAGTTTATGTATTCCTGAAATGCCAATTAAGCCATCCCAGTTGTCTCCACGTCCTTCGCGCCAGCCGCTTAGCCAGTTTTGTTTTGCGGATTCAGTTGTATTTGGACAGAGGGATTTAGATTTTCCTGAAACGCCAGCTTGATAGCCTTTATTGAATGCGCGTTGCTCGATATCACGTTTTTGTCTTTTCATTCGTATTGAACCTCATGAACTTGCTGTCTTTATTTGTTAGATATTATAAGTACAGTTTCAAAAGTCTTAACGATTAACTTTCATTGATTAAGATTTTATTTAAGTAAAACTGGACTAGCTACAAAAGGTCTTGCAAACTCCCGTTAGTTTTATGTGAATTAGAAATACATAAATCATGTTTTACAAAGCTTAATACAACTTCAGGTTGAAATTTTGTTTCAATGTTTCGAAGTCGTGTTACTAGTTAAGCTAATACTTTATCAAAAGTATATGAATATCTTTATCTATAGAAAGCTCTTTATATTCCTCTTTAATATATAGAGTTCTAAGAGTCTGATTTTCATGCTTAAATAAATTATTTCTTTTTTGTTTTAATTTTTTCTATTTGTATGAGTTTGGTAAATGAATTTACAGTCTGAGAACTTTTCCACATTTATAACTTGCCCTAAAGGTCTGCAGTATGTTTTGGAAGCAGAGCTACAAAAACTAGGCGTAAGTAGGCTCAAAGCTACGCCATCTGGGGTGTCCGCAGATATTGATAAGCTGACTCTATATCGAGTTTTGCTTTGGTCACGTATCGCTAACAGGGTTATTATTGAGCTTGGTTCAAAGAAGATTGATCAGGCTGATGATATTTATGATTTAGCGAAAAGTATTGATTGGTCAGAGCATTTTACCGAAGAAAACACTTTCTCGGTTGAGTTTCTTGGCACTAATAAGGTGATTAATCATACTTCCTTTGGCGGTTTGAGAGTTAAAGATGCTGTTGTTGATCAGTTTCGTGATAAGTCGGGTGTTAGGCCAGACGTTAATCGGGATAAGCCAGATATTCGAATATCGGCTCACCTTTATCAAGATAAACTCACCTTGGGTTTAGATTTATCAGGTGAAAGTTTGCATCGTAGAGGCTACCGGAATTTAACAGGCCTCGCGCCTTTAAAAGAAAATTTGGCTGCTGGTTTGCTTGCCTTAGCTGGTTGGGGAACCCGCTTTGATTCGGATGCAAGTTTCATTGACCCAATGTGCGGTTCAGGTACTTTGCTGATCGAAGCGGCTATGATTGCTTGTAATAAAGCGCCTGCTCTAGAAAGGGAAGAGTGGGGTTTTGATGCTTGGCTGAATCATGATGATAGAATTTGGTCAGCCTTAAAAAATTCTGCGATTGATATATATGAGCAAGGAAAGGCTGCTTATAAAGGTAGGATTGTTGGCTTTGATGAAGACAATAAGGTAATTCAGCGTGCTTGGGAAAATATCAAAAAAGCAGGGTTTGAGCAGTTTATTCATGTAGAAAAGAAAACTCTGGACGATTTTACGCTTTTTGAAAAAATGTCGTCGGGTCTACTGTTAACCAACCCTCCTTATGGTGCACGGCTCGGTGAAGTAGAAGGCTTAAAGTCTCTTTATCAGCTTTTAGGGCAACAATTTGAAAGTCATTTATTAAATTGGCAGGCAGCTGTATTTACTGGTAATGATACCTTGGGTCGAAGTGTGGGTTGGCGAAGTTATAAGCAATATAAGTTGCTTAATGGTGCTATCGAAAGTCAATTACTTTTATTTGATCTGAAGGCAGAAAATCGCTTTAAAGAAGCTTGGCAGTCACCAGATCAAAAGGTTCATTCTCCTAGTTATTGGCGAATTGCTCATGTTGAACGAGCTCAAATGTTTAAAAATCGTCTGCTAAAAAATCTACGGACAACGGGTAAGTGGGCAAATAAAAATAAAATATCATGCTACAGGCTCTATGACGCAGATATGCCTGAGTTTTCAATGGCTATTGATTTATACAAAGATGAGGGCGCCAATACTTGGTTTCATGTTCAAGAATATGCTGCACCTAAATCTGTTGACAAAGAAAGTAGTATTGAAAGACTGAGAGAGGCGCTTGCCGTACTTAAGGTGTTTGCAGAAGAGAGTTTTCAAGATAAGAGCTTTTTAAATTTATTTTGTTATACAGCTTCTGTAACTGTCCAGGCTGCGTTGGGTGGAGCTAAGAGTTCTCTGAGTATAGATATGTCCAAAACATATACAGTTTGGGCAAAAGATAATCTTGAATTAAATGGAATAAATCTCTCAAAGCATAAGTGCTTGCAGGACGATTGTATCGAATGGTTAAAGCGAGAGTCTCAAAAAGTCGTTAATGCCCCAAAATATGATCTTATTTTTCTAGATCCTCCCAGTTTTTCAAATTCTAATAGAATGGAGGGGG
>CAXBKC010000368.1:0-4452 GCA_963975615.1 uncultured Oleiphilus sp. | reverse complement strand
CTACCTTAGCTGCGGCATTTTATCCAAAGAAGGTTATCGTGCGCTTGTCCGATTTTAAATCTAATGAGTATGCCAACTTGATTGGTGGTGCCTTATATGAGCCTGATGAAGAGAATCCTATGTTGGGTTTCAGGGGGGCCTCTAGGTATATATCAGAAACTTTCAGAGATTGTTTCTATCTTGAGTGTGAAGCATTAAAGCGTGTGCGTAATGAAATGGGCTTTACAAATGTTGAAATAATGGTGCCTTTTGTACGTACTGTTGGTGAGGCTAAGCAAGTTGTTGATCTTCTCGCTGAAAAAGGTCTCAAGCGCGGTGAAAATGAGCTTAGAGTGATTATGATGTGTGAGTTGCCAGCAAACGCAATTTTGGCAGATCAATTTTTAGAGCATTTTGATGGTTTCTCGATTGGCTCAAATGACTTAACTCAGCTGACTCTTGGTATAGATCGAGACTCTGGCATTATTGCCCACCTTTTTGATGAGAGGAATGATGCAGTTAAAGTCTTGCTATCAAATGCGATTGAAGCATGTAAGAGTGCAGGTAAATATGTAGGTATCTGTGGGCAGGGCCCGTCAGATCATCCCGATTTGGCTAAGTGGCTTGTTGAGCAAGGTATAGATAGCTTGTCGCTGAACCCAGATTCTGTTTTAGATACTTGGTTCTTTCTAGCAGACAGTTAGTGGTCAGGTCCTAAATATATAGCTTCTTAGTCTGGCTAAGAGGCTATTTTTTTGCTTTATTTTTAGTGTTTCGTTAATTTTAAGCAAAAAAAACCCACAGCTAGTGTGGGTTTTTTAAGAGAACTATTTACTACTTAGTAGGGTAGTCTCTCTTTGCGTAGCCAGTATAAAGTTGACGTGGTCGGCCAATTTTATAATCAGTGCTTACCATTTCATTCCAATGTGAGAACCAACCGATCGTTCTAGACATTGCGAATATAACTGTAAACATTGATACAGGTATACCAACTGCTTTAAGAATGATACCCGAGTAGAAATCAACATTTGGATATAGCTTGCGCTTGATGAAATATTCATCTTCAAGTGCTATTTGCTCAAGGCGTCTAGCAATTTTTAATAACGGGTCATCTTCCATACCGAGTATCTGCAGAACTTCTTCACAGGTTTCACGCATTACTTTGGCGCGAGGGTCGAAGTTTTTATAAACACGGTGACCAAAGCCCATTAGGCGGAATGGGTCATTTTTGTCTTTCGCTTTGGCAACATATTCATCGATTCTAGAAATGTCACCAATTTCATTTAACATTGTTAATACGGCTTCATTCGCACCACCATGAGCTGGTCCCCATAATGCTGCTATTCCGGAAGCAATACATGCAAATGGGTTGGCGCCGGTTGAGCCTGCTAAGCGTACAGTAGAGGTTGAGGCATTTTGTTCGTGGTCAGCGTGAAGCATGAAAATCTTATCCATTGCCTTGGAAATGGCAGGGTTGAATTTCACGTCGCCAGCGGGTGTGCTGAACATCATGTGCAAGAAATTCTCAGCATAATCGAGATCATTTCTTGGGTACATAAAAGGCTGGCCTATTGAGTACTTGTAGCACATGGCCGCTATCGTAGGCATTTTGGCAATAAGCCTAAAGCCAGCGATTTCGCGATGCTGGATGTCTGAAATATCCATTGTATCGTGATAAAAAGCAGATAACGCGCCTACAACACCGCACATGATGGCCATAGGGTGTGCGTCACGCCTAAAACCTCTGAAAAAATGATTCATCTGGTCATGAACCATGGTGTGGTTTGATACGGTTTCTCTGAATTTTTTATTTTCCGCAGGAGTTGGTAATTCTCCATGAAGAAGTAGGTGGCAGAGTTCAAGATAATCCGACTGATCGGCTAATTGCTCGATAGGATAGCCGCGGTGAAGTAAAATACCGTTTGCGCCATCTATATAAGTAATTTTTGATTCGCATGCTGCTGTGGATACGAATCCGGGATCATACGTAAAGACACCTTCTGATACTAGGCCTCGTACATCTATTACATCCGGTCCTACAGAACCTGAATAAATGGGTAAATCGATGGTCTTGCCATCTACCGATAACTGAGCTTTTTTATCAGTCATGGTGCTCTCCTGTTGGTTTATGGAGTAAGCCAGTGCGCTTGTAAGTGTTTTTGTATTCTAAGGCATAAAACGGTTTTCGTTCTAGTGCTTTTAAAACCACATAAATCAAATAAATTGCAGAGGCGACTAAAAAAGTTCGCGCATTATGCCAAATACAGTCGTGAGAGTCACGCTTGTTTATTTAGTTAAAATTACTAAATTAACATAGCCTGAAATTCAGCTAGGCTCGGGTGGAATAATGCCGCAAATTGGTGCTTTTTCATTTCCATTGAATTAAAACGGTGCAAATACAAATGATGTATTTTGCAGGTGAGGTATTAGTTTAGTGTCGATAAGTTGTTTGTCATCTAAAAGATGATTTTTTTCAAGTGGGTCAAATGGTTGTGGATCGCTCACTTTGCCTGTAGCTACTCATTTATAGAGAGCTGCATTAATCAAAATATTTGATTTTCTTTTTTGCATGTATTTGTATTTCGTGGCTTGAATCCCTATAATTCGTTTCCAAAATTTTGCATTACAAATTCAAATTGATTGAAGTTAATTAATCACGTTTAAATTTATCGTAAGTGCTTAGTTTGAATTGGTAATAAAAATTACAACGGTTGTAGCCGGTATTTACTTTTTAGTAGAGAAGGTTACTTAAATTAGTTCATTTGTTTGAACAAACCAATATTGAGAGAGTATATGTGCTGTGAAAGATAAACGACCTGTAAATCTCGATCTTACTCAATTTAGATTTCCTCTTCCCGCTTTAACGTCTATCGTTCACCGGATTACAGGTGTAGCGCTTTTTGTTGCTGTGGCAATTTTAATGTATTTATTTGACTTATCTCTAGCGAGCGAAGAAGGCTTTAATACCGCTAAAGAATGTTTAAGTGGCGCTTTTGTTAAGTTTATAATTTGGGGTATTGTGGCTGCGCTACTGTATCACTTAGTAGCGGGTATAAAGCATTTATTGATGGATGCAGGTATTGGGGAAACATTAGAAGGTGGCATTTTAGGCGCTAAAATTGTTATCGCTATTTCTGTAGTACTTATCTTGTTGGCAGGAGTTTGGATATGGTAGCTAGTGTAACGAGTCTTGGACGCAATGGTCTATATGACTGGATGATCCAGCGTGTAAGTGCTGTCGTACTTGCAGCATATACAGTTTTTATTATTGGTTATTTGGTTTTAAACCCAGATTTAACTTACTCTCAATGGAACGCATTGTTTGATCAAACGTGCATCCGAATTTTTTCTTTAATGGCTCTATTATCTTTTGGTGCTCATGCATGGGTTGGTCTTTGGACCATTTCAACCGATTATATCAAAGCAACGGTTTTCCGTTTTCTATTTCAAGCACTAAGCGGCCTGGTCATGTTTATATACGTGGTCTGGGGTGTTCAGATTCTTTGGGGGCTGTAAAAGAATGTCTAAATTAAGAACACTTAATTATGATGCTATCGTTATTGGTGGCGGTGGCGCAGGTATGCGAGCAGCCCTGCAGTTAACAGAGTCTGGTGTTAAAACTGCTTGTATTACAAAGGTATTTCCTACTCGTTCACATACGGTTTCTGCTCAAGGTGGTATCACCTGTGCAATTGCAAGTGCAGATCCAAATGATGATTGGCGCTGGCACATGTATGACACGGTTAAAGGGTCGGATTACATTGGTGATCAGGATGCGATCGAATATATGTGTTCAGTCGGACCTCAAGCGGTATACGAATTAGACCATATGGGTCTACCTTTTTCTCGAACTGAAGAAGGGCGCATATATCAACGACCTTTTGGTGGACAATCAAAAGGTCCGGATAATCCGGCACAAGCCTCACGTACATGTGCGGCAGCAGATAGAACTGGTCATGCTTTATTACACGCCTTATATCAGGGCAACTTAAAAGGTGGCACTACCTTTTTAAATGAATGGTATGCGGTTGATTTGGTTAAGAACAAAAAAGGTGCTGTCGTTGGTGTGATTGCAATTTGCATAGAAACTGGCGAAACAGTATATGTGAAGGCGAAAGCAACAGTCATGGCAACTGGTGGTGCAGGGCGTATTTTCCAGTCTACCACCAATGCTCTTATAAATACTGGCGATGGTATGGGTATGGCCTTACGTGCAGGCTTCCCTGGTCAGGATATGGAGATGTGGCAGTTCCACCCAACAGGTATAGCGGGTGCTGGCGTATTGGTGACGGAAGGTTGTCGCGGTGAAGGTGGTTACCTGATTAATGGTGATGGCGAGCGCTTTATGGAACGATATGCGCCCAACTCTAAAGATTTAGCAGGCCGAGATGTTGTTGCTCGTTCTATGGTTATGGAGATTCTGGAAGGTCGCGGTTGTGGGCCGAATAAAGATCACGGACTTTTGAAATTGGA
>CAXBKC010000367.1:0-4454 GCA_963975615.1 uncultured Oleiphilus sp. | reverse complement strand
CAATGCTATTTAAAGATAGCACCGGATTAAATCGGGGGAGTCTAATTATCTGTTATGTGTCAGAAGGGTAAATTGCTTTGACTAAATATTGTCAAGAATGTGGAAGTGAATTGACCGAAATTACAGTGCCTAGTTATTCTTGGGTTAAATGCTATGGGTGCATACCTGACTGTGGCAATAATTATGTTCAAGCGATTGATATTAAAAATAGCTATCTACTTTCTAAAACATTTCCAAATATTCCAAAGCTATTGAATGAAAGCCCAAAAGAAAAAGTAGAGGCAGCAGTTAAACTAATTAATAAAATTAACTACAAAACAGTATCCATAGTTGAGTTTGAACATGCATTACTCAACACAAATAAGGGGGCAGACCCTAAGCAATGAACCCCAAGCAATATAGTTAAAACAACACCACTCAGAAGGAGTTGAGATGAATTTCCAAGAAATGTCTGAGCAAGAAATATTGGATATAGCCAATCCGATTATGGATAATTTAATGCAGGCATCTACTGATATAGATCATGAACGTCATGTGCAAGACTTTACTGATCGAGCCAAGGCAATTGTCACTAAAGAGCATCTAGAAAAGGTTTGTGCAATTTATCAATCAGAAAAAGGAACGTGGTTAAATCGAGAGCCTGTTGCAGTGTTTCGTCGCCCAGATTCTGCTGCGATAATTTGGAGGCAATTTGTATCAAAAGCAAAAGGTGAGTACGTAGCTGAAATTGTTCTTATTCACCACAATGGCAAGTTTTTAGTAGACCATGCAATGGTGTTTTAAAAAACTAGGCAGTTGATAGCGTTGCTAAAAGAGTTAGTGAGACATGTTGGGGCTACTTGCCTAAGATCAATATCAACTAATAAGACGTTCGTTGAGCTCTCCCGCCCTGAGTTTATCGATGGGTCGAAACGGGCAAGAAACGTGAACTCGTGGAAGCTGGAACACTCTTCGACGGGCTCAGGGACCGGAATGGGTTTTTATAATCTTGAAAATAAAGGTAGTTAAAACTTAAGCAATGATAATAAAAAAACTAGAGATTCTTTAATGAGCGGCCAAATAGCGACAACATGAAATTAATACTGCTGACTCATGAAAGAGAACTGACTAAAGGTACAAATACAGGCAGGTTAGTCAAAGATATTTTAGGGGATAATGCTGAGATAATTGTTTGGAAACGCAAAGAGCCAGATGAGCGATTAGTAAATCTCTTGGCGCTTAAACAAGCTGCGTTGTTATATCCGAACTTAGAGTCAGAATCAGAGGCATTTAGTGATAATCAAGTGAGTTTTGATTACCTTGTGATACTTGATGCCACTTGGCAAGAATCACGTAAAATGTTTAATCGCAGTAGCTATCTGAACCAAGCCGAAAGAGTTTCGTTGAATATATCGAAACCTTCAGAATTTAAATTAAGGCGTAATCAGATCGAAGGTGGGTTAAGCACCGTTGAATGCGTTATTGAGCTATTACGCCTAGATAATAATATGAAGACAGCTAACTTGCTTGAGGATGCGTTTCGAGTGTTTAATCATAAGTAAGTGTTCCTGTCTGAATTATAAAAATTAGAGATCAGACTCCTAATGGTAATGACTTAAATTGAAATAACTGCTCCTTAAGTTTATCTAGGGTAGAAGACGGTCCCTGAGCCCGTCGAAGGGTGTTCCAGTTTCCACGAGTTCACGTTTCTTGACCGTTTCGACCCTTCGATAAACTCAGGGCGGGAGAGCTCAACGAGCGTCATTAATGGGTCAGAGCTTACAACTAGTAAAGTAAATAACTATGCCTAAATTCAAACGTCGACCCCAGCCCAAAGAAGGCATTATTCAAGCTTGGTTTATGGGGCTTTTAGCCGCATCTTTTTTTGCATTCCCCACTGCCATGCTTATGTGGTTTTTAGCTAATAGAGAGCTGGCTTTGTATGGCTCAAGTGATGCATTTATAAACACAAATGGTTTCTGGGCGATTATTGGTTTCTTCGCATTTATAGCCATTATATTCCCGCATTTTTTTCCAAGTTTATTAGGTAAAATATGGCGGTTTATTATTCACTACGAGCGTTTTTGGTAATGCTATTTTGGAACTATCATGTTTAGAGCGATCACTAACAACGATTTCGATAGTGTTTATGATATTTATATGAGCGATTCGGTTAATCCTTTTATGAGTTGGGAAAAAGTATCTAAAAAGGATTTTGAAGTCTGCTTCGACGATTTATTATCGAGAGACGAATTTCTAGCTTTTGAAGAAGATGGTAATTTGCTTGGTCTCGTTACCGTTATTCGTGGCAAGTGGCGGAAGAAACATGTGGCATCTCTGGGTAGTTTAGCGGTTTCGCCTAGCTATCAAAATAAGGGTGTCGGTAGTCGCATGATGACCTTACTAATTGATAGCTTACGAGTTGAAGGTATTCGTAGATTAGAGCTAACCGTTGAAAGCGATAATTTAGCTGCAATACATCTTTATGAAAGAGTAGGTTTTCAGCAAGAAGGTATTCTTAGAGAGTATTTTAAAAGAGATGGTCATTCAGAAGCAATTGATGATTATGTCATGTCAAAATTACTTTAACGAATAAAATATGTGGAGTCAGATTCTACTCTTGAGATAAGATTTTATTGATTCAATATTGAAATGCCATAAGGAGTTTCCGTGAAAATATACGGTGATATACAGTCTGGTAATTGCTACAAAATTAAATTGCTTTGCGCCTTATTGGATATTGAGCATGAGTGGATTCATGTTGATATCCTTGCTGGTAACAATCGAACGCCCGAGTTTCTGGCAAAAAATCCGAACGGTAAAATCCCATTACTTGAGTTAGCTGATGGTCGCTGTGTTTCTGAGTCTAATGCGATTTTAAATTTTTTAGCCTCTGATAGTGATTTCCTTCCCAAGGATAAATATAAACTTGCGAAGGTCCAACAATGGCTGTTCTTTGAGCAATACAGCCATGAGCCATTTATTGCGGTGGCACGTTTTATTGCTAAATACCTTGGCATGCCAGAATCTCGTCGGGCTGAATATGAATCAAAACAGGAGGGAGGCCATAAGGCGCTTTCTGTTATGGAAGCTCAATTAATAAAATCACCTTATTTAGTCGGAGACCAACTAACTACTGCTGACATAGCATTATACGGGTACACCCATGTGGCACATGAGGGAGGATTTGACCTTTCTATGTATCCAGCGATCCAATCATGGCTTAGTAGAATTGCGTCTAAGCCTAAGTATGTAGCTATGGGCTAAATGGTGTTTAAAAGTCGCGGGATCAGAGCTCAGAAGTTATGTCCACACACCTAAAACCAATCTATCAAGGAGAGTGTCATGAGTGAAACAATTGAAGCTAAAGGTAGCTGCTTGTGCGGTGGCGTTGAAATTCAGGCGTCGTCTGTGTCGCTAGATGTTGGGGCTTGTCACTGTGGTACCTGTAGAAAGTGGGGCGGTGGCCCATTTTTAGGTGTTGACGGTAGTACCAAAATAAAAATTTTAGGCGAGGATAATGTGTCAGCTTACGCTTCTTCCGATTGGGCTGAGCGAGGGTTTTGCTCCAAATGTGGAACACACCTATTTTATAAGTTAAAACTAAATGGCCAATATATTATTCCTGTTGGATTCTTTGATATTCAATCAAGGTTAAATTTTGACCATCAAATATTTATTGAGCAAAAACCAGAATATTACGCCTTTGCCAATGACACAAAAAATATGACGGGTGAGGAAGTGTTTGCCCAGTTTTCAGAATAATATATTCATAATGAATTGTTGTATGACCCTCAATTATTAGAGCACTAAATAAGGAGATTTTATGTCTTATATCGATGGCTTTGTAGCCGCTGTGCCAACAGCAAATAAAGAAAAATACATTGAGCATGCGAAACTGTCTGCTGTCGTTTTTAAAGACCACGGCGCACTAAAAATTACAGAAGCGTGGGGAGATAATATTCCAGATGGTGAGGTAACGTCTTTTCCAATGGCAGTGAAATGTGGCAAAGACGAAACTGTCGTTTTTTCATCCGTAGTATGGCCATCGAAGGAAGTTCGTGATGCCGGCTGGCAAACTATAATGGAAGACCCAAGAATGCATCCAGACAAGAATCCAATGCCCTTTGATGGTAAGCGTTTAATATACGGTGGTTTCGAAGTTCTTAAAACAGAGTAGTGTGGTGGCATCTTGTTAATTATTCACCTGCAGGTATGGAATTTGCGCGAAGAGGTGCAGTGCTAGGAGAAACCTTTGCAGCTCAAGTTCTTATGTTTCCTATTCCTAGTACAAATGATAGCAATGATTTGTTATCGTTCATAAAAAGTGGGTTTAAACAAAATTCAAACTCAACACGTTATGAAGAAATAGAATCAAACATTAAATTGTCTGAGGGTCGCGGTTACACTTGTGTAAGTGTCAAATTCACGACAAAAGATCAAAATGCGCAAACTTCACCTACACGCAGAGAGTC
>CAXBKC010000366.1:0-4455 GCA_963975615.1 uncultured Oleiphilus sp. | reverse complement strand
GATTCTGCTCGCCCCCTGAGCCCACCGAAGAGCTTAGAAAACAAAAAACGCTCATTGAGCCCCGTCGAAATGCATTCGATGAAACTCTTAGTGTATTTGAAAGACCTTCGGCGGGCTCAACGAGCGGAAGAAGTATTACTGCATTAATGGTGAGTCTGAAACGCTAAAGTCAAAACCGTCAATCTTGGCTTGGGATATTAGCGTATGTATATATTGAGCAATGGCCTTGCGCTTTACCTTCTCATTTAGATAGTCTGCGATACGTGTTTTAACCATACTGAAAGGCAAAGCTTTGCCTTCTTCATGATGATCCAATACAACAACATGAATACCATATCGAGACTCTATAGGAGATTGCGCCAGACCTTGGTGACAGTTAAATAATTGTCGTTCAAATTCAGGTACAGTCTGACCTTTACTTAATTGCCCTAACTGACCACCCATTTTTGCCGATGGACATTTTGAATGTAAACCCGCCAATTCTGTAAAAATCGATAAGTCGTCATTCAGGCGTTTAATCATCTCATTAGCTAACTCATTCGCTTCAGATCGTGCCTGCGCATCATCGGGTGCAGCTTCCAGCAAAATATGACGCGCTTCTATTAATGGCGTAGTCATAAATTTCTTAGGGTTTGCTTCAAAATACTGATGACAATCTTCTTCTGTCGCCGTTGGCATCTCTACTTCTTGTTCAATTAAGCTTTCTAAAAAGCCTTCATCAGTGCCTTGCTCAAGAGATTTTTGAGCTTCATTAAGTAAAGATAAATCTTGAGCTCGCTGCTTTAATAACTCGCTAATAATGAGTGCCTCACAGGCTTTGTTCTTTGATTCAGTATGTGTTTCTGCACTGTGATACTGCATTTCTTTTACAACGGCAGTTTCATCAAATTCTGTATTATTTACACGGATCATAATTGGCTCCATTTTTAATTAAAATGGGGTCAGACCCCACGGGTCTGACCCCAAAACTCACCGTTCGATTAACCTTTAGTACGCACAACCTGATAGTTACGAGAGAAGTATTTTACTGGAACACTCCAGACGTGTACTAAGCGGCTGAATGGGAAGACTAAAAACAAAGTCATGCCTAAAAATACGTGTAATTTAAAGATAATATGCACATTTGCGATTGCCGCAGAGGCAGCACTTCCATCAAAGATGACAGTATTTTGAGCCCAACTCATTAGCAGCAGCATTTCGCCTCCATCTAAATGCCCCATAGAGACAAAGATAGAACCCAAACCAAGTAACAACTGAGCCAAGAGTAATAATAATATTACAATATCCATTGTTGAACCGGTTGACCTTACTCGTTCGTTACCTAAGCGGCGCTTCACTAAAATAAGTAAACCGTAAAGGCAAATTAAACCAAAGAAGCCACCCATACCCATTGCAACCAACTGCTTGAAGCTATCGGTCACACCAAGCGCTACCCAAACAGCATGAGGGGTTAACAGGCCAACAAAGTGCCCCATTAATACAGCAATGATACCGATATGAAAGGGTATACTACCCTTACGTAACTGCTTACTTTCTAGGAGCTGGCTAGAGCCAGTTTTCCAAGTATATTGTTCGCGATCGTAACGGACGATAGAGCCCAAAACAAATACAGCCAAAGCAATATAGGGATATATGCCGAATAATAAATGATTTAAGTAATCCATTTTTTTATCCTCTTTGTTTTTCTAAAGGCGGTGAAGAAGGAGATCCCGTTTTTGAGGAAGGTGAGGCATCGAATCCTACCCAGTTCACAGGCACTAATTGGTCACGACGTTGTGATTCACTAGGTCGATTTTTCGCCGTATCACAGCTTTTATCAAGGCCGTTGTTTTCAAGAGAAGCAGCACCAAAGGTTACCTCTTCTTCTTCCCACTCTTTATCAATTGCTTTCTTGGTATCGTCACGTTTTTCACTTGATATTTGTTGACGAATTTCATTTAAATCTACGCTGCTGTCTGCAATGCTCAGCACCGCTTCAAATAGCACCGAGTAATCACTGCCGCGCTTTTCTAAACGGCACAGTAATAGCCCCAAAATATGTTCCATTTCTTGCAACCAATTCTTGGTATTTTCTTCACCTTGGGTGGATAAAAACTCAAGAAATAGCGGAATATAGTCTGGTAATTCGTGCTTATCTAATTCCAAGCCAGCTTCGCGATACATATTGACCAACTCAACCATGGCCTGGCCACGATCTCGAGACTCACCATGCACATGCTCAAACAACCACAAGGCTAATGAACGTCCGCGCTCAAATAAACCATCGTATTCGCTTTGACACTCTAACAACTCTCTCGCAGCTTGTTTCTCAACAAAGTTAAGTAACTTGCTCTCGATAGCTGGCACAAGGCCAGCCTCTTTAATGATCTGATCGATTTCATCTTTATGAAGCAAAACATCTTCATGCGGATAATCAATTAGGCAAGAAAGTACGTTGAGTATTCTCATATCATCTCCAGCCATGATTATTCACTCCTCGATACAGCAATGATATTTGCTCGGTTACTAGGTTTATTACCACCAAACATACTCACCTCGCTGCTGCTACCATCGCTACAACCGTTACCAAAGCTGAAACCACACGAACTCTTCATGTCGTAAGCATCTTCTGCATAGGCTTTATGACTTGTTGGTATAACAAAACGATCTTCGTAGTTGGCAATCGCCATATAACGATACATTTCTTCAACTTGAAGCGCGGTTAAGCCAGCCTTCGCCAAAACCTCTAAATCTTCACGACCATCGACTTGCTGTGAACGTTTGAATGAACGCATGGTCAACATTCTTTCTAGCGCTCTCACCACCGGCGGTTCATAACCTGCGGTCAATAAGTTAGCCAAGTAACGGACTGGAATTCTTAAGGACTTAATGTCTGGAATCACACCATCCATACCGATATTACCTTGCTCCGCCGCATTCTGGATTGGAGAAAGTGGTGGGATGTACCAAACCATCGGTAAGGTACGATATTCAGGGTGAAGTGGTAAGGCCACTTTCCAGTCCATCGCCATTTTGTACACCGGTGAGTGCTGTGCCGATTCAATCCAGTTGTCTGGAATCCCCTCTGCACGTGCTGCTTCTTGTACTGCAGGGTCATTTGGATCTAAGAAAATATCCAATTGCGCCTGATACAAATCTTTCTCTTGTGGAACACTTGCCGCTTCTTGAATTCGGTCTGCATCATAAAGCAGCACACCCAAGTAGCGAATACGGCCAACACAGGTTTCAGAGCAAACTGTTGGTTGACCCGCTTCGATACGTGGATAGCAGAAGATACACTTTTCTGACTTACCCGATTTCCAGTTATAGTAAATCTTTTTGTACGGACAGCCTGAAACACACATTCTCCAACCACGACACTTATCTTGATCGATCAAGACGATACCGTCTTCTTCACGCTTATAGATCGCTCCTGAAGGGCAACTTGCAACACACGTTGGGTTCAAACAATGCTCACATAAACGCGGCAAGTACATCATGAAAGTCTTTTCAAATTGACCGTAAATGTCTTTCTGAACTACTTCATCAAAGTTCTTATCTTTCTTACGCTTTTCAAACTCGGTACCTAGGATTTCTTCCCAGTTAGGTCCCCAGTTAATTTTTTCCATGACTTTGCCTGTGATCAAAGACTTCGGCCTTGCAATAGGCTGATGCTTACTTTCAGGCGCGTTGTGCAAGTGCTCATAGTCGAAATCGAAGGGCTCGTAGTAGTCGTCAATTTCTGGCAAGTCTGGGTTACCAAAAATATTTGCTAATACACGTAACTTGTTACCTTGACGCGGGATAAGCTTTCCATCTTTGCCGCGAACCCAACCACCATTCCATTTTTCTTGGTTTTCCCATTCTTTAGGGAAGCCGATACCAGGCTTTGTTTCAACGTTATTGAACCAGGCGTATTCAACGCCATCTCGACTAGTCCACACATTTTTACAGGTGATGGAACACGTATGGCAACCAATACATTTGTCCAGATTCAGGACCATACCTATTTGCGCACGTACTTTCATTTGCCTGCTCCTATCTTCTGAGACTGGTTTTGAGAGGTGGGCTGAGACTCATCTAACCAATCAACCTTATCCATCTTACGCACAATTACGAACTCATCTCGGTTACAACCTACAGTACCGTAGTAGTTGAATCCGTAAGCTTGCTGCGCATAACCACCAATCATATGAGTCGGCTTCATCACCGCTCGCGTCACTGAGTTATGGATACCGCCACGGGTTTTTGTGGTTTCAGATGCAGGTATGTTTACCACTCGTTCTTGAGCGTGGTACATCATGCTCATGCCCACAGGCACACGCTGCGAAACAACTGCACGAGCTGCAACGGCGCCGTTGACGTTAAAGGCTTCGATCCAATCGTTGTCTTCTATACCTGCGATTTTCGCATCATCTTCGCTGATCCAAATAATTGGACCGCCGCGAGACAGTGTTAGCATCAACAAGTTGTCTG
>CAXBKC010000365.1:0-4456 GCA_963975615.1 uncultured Oleiphilus sp. | reverse complement strand
CGAAACAAAATCGGGCGCGGGCCAATACTTTACACCCCGAGATTTAATAGACTCCATGGTGCGCTGCATCAAACCGCAACCAGGTGAAACCGTTCAAGATCCGGCGGCAGGCACGGCAGGATTTTTAGTGGCTGCCGACCAATATATGCGTAAACAGACCGACGATTACATCGACCTAAATGCCAAAGATGCCACCTTCCAAAAGAACAAAGCCTTTATCGGTATTGAGTTAGTACCCTCTACACGCCGCCTGGCACTCATGAATTGTTTGCTGCATGGCATGGAAGGTGACGACGAAGGCGTGGTGCATCTTGGTAATGCACTCGGTGAGCAAGGCGCGGCTTTAGCAAGTGCCGATATTATTCTCGCCAATCCGCCCTTCGGCACCAGTAAAGGTGGCAATGCAGGAATTACTCGTGAGTTCACCTATCAAACCAGTAACAAGCAGTTAGCTTTCTTGCAGCATATTTACCGCAACTTAAAACCCGGTGGCCGTGCAGCGGTGGTATTGCCAGATAACGTACTGTTTGAGTCGGGTGTGGGTACAGAGGTCCGCCGCGACCTAATGAATAAATGTAACCTGCATACTATTCTGCGACTACCAACCGGTATTTTCTATGCAGCAGGCGTAAAAACCAATGTATTGTTCTTCACCAAAGGTTCAGTCAAAGACAAACTGCAGGATGAGAACTGTACCGAGAATGTATGGGTCTACGACCTGCGCACCAATATGCCCAGCTTTGGCAAACGCACCCCCTTTGGTGAGCAACACCTAAGACCATTTGAAGCAGTCTATGGCGATAAGCCAGATGGCACCAGTGAGCGAAAAGAAGGTGAATACAGTTTTAACGCAGAAGAAATCGAGCCACCCCAAGTAGAAGAAAACCAAGGTGTTGATCCGCGCTTAGTACATAGCCGCTGGCGTAAATTTAGTCGCGACTGGATACGTGATCATAAAGGCGACTCGCTAGATATTTCATGGTTGAAGGATGCAGATAGTGTCGATGCGGCTGACTTGCCAGAGCCTAGAGTATTGGCGAGTGAAGCGAAGGAAGAGTTGAGCGCTGCATTGGCTGAAATTGATGAGCTCTTGGAAGCGCTTGGGGAGTCTATTTGATGTCAGCTCCTAGTCATTCCCGCGTAGGCGGGAATCCATTGCCTAAAGGTTGGACACAGACAACTCTTCAATCTATTGCCGACTGGGGTTCGGGTGGAACGCCTTCTAGAAAGAATAGTACTTACTATAGTGGAGAAGTACCTTGGATAAAAACAGGTGATTTGGGGCCTAGAGTACTAACTAGTTCAAGTGAATTCATTAGTGAAGCTGGGGTGCAAAACTCAAGTGCTAAATACTTTCCCAAAGGTTCAGTTGCTATAGCAATGTATGGTGCAACGATTGGTAAGACTTCGATATTAGGTATAGATGCAACTACAAATCAAGCTTGTGGAGTCGGAAAACCCATCGATGGGGTTACGACTACCGATTTTCTTTATTATTTTCTTCTAAATGAGAAAGATAATTTTATTGCTAAGGGTAAAGGTGGAGCACCCAGGCTTTAATAAAAGATCATGACGTTTTGCTTCCCCCTCTAGCCGAACAAAAAGTCATCGCGGACAAATTAGATCATCTACTCGCACAGGTCGAAAGCACCAAAGCCCGCCTCGACCGAATTCCCAATATCCTCAAACGCTTCCGCCAATCCGTTCTTGCCGCTGCAATTAGTGGGAAGTTGACTGAGGACTGGAGGGTCGGTTGTTCATCTTCTTCTGAAGCGATGATAGCTGCTATTAAAGAGAGTAGGTATAGGCTTTGGAGAGAAACAGAGCTAGCTAAATATGAAGAAAAAGGAAAGCAGCCGCCAAAGAATTGGGAATCAAAATATAAAGTACCTATGCGTGAAGGCAAAATAGAGGACTTGCCGAAGTCATGGAGTTATATGATGTGGAATGAGATATCCATGTGGATAACTTATGGTTTTACTAAACCGATGCCGCACGTTGAAACAGGCCCTCTTATTATCACAGCAAAGAATGTTAGGCATAACGAAATTACTTTAGATGGTGCTCATCAGACAACTAGAGAAGCGTTTGATGGATTACGACCCAAAGACAAACCTACCGAGGGCGATATATTAATAGTCAAAGATGGTGCTACTACAGGTCGTTCTAGTTTAGCTCCTGTGGGTATTGGTGATTATTGTATTAGCCAAAGCGTTGCAGTCGTGTGGCTAAAATACTCTCCGTTTAATAGGAAGTATTTATTATGGAATGTTCAATCAGAAAGAACTCAAAATCGAATTAAAGAAGTCATGGCCGGAATGGCTATGCCGCATCTATCAATTACAGATTTTGGGAAGATGTTAGTAGCAATTCCTCCTGAGGACGAGATGAATGAGATTGTTCTTCGTGTGGAGAAATTCTTTGCCCACGCCGACAAAATCGAACAACAAGTCCAACAAGCCCAGGAACGTGTGAACAAACTCACCCAATCCATCCTCGCCAAGGCATTCCGCGGTGAATTGACCGAACAATGGCGCAAAGACAACCCTGATTTAATTAGTGGCGAGAATTCGGCTGAGGCTTTGTTTGAGAAGATAAAGCTGGAGAGAGACGAGGCTTTGCCAAAGAAAAAAGCTAGGAAGAAAGCCTGATGCGTTTGTTATCACTGACATTGGATGGTCAATATAAAGGATTAAGGACGGATACCTTTGACTTTAGTTCGAGTCAGGGCCGTTTGCTTGCTTTTATTGGTTTAAATGGATCGGGTAAATCTCAGCTACTTGAGTTGATCGGTGAAGCCTTCTCATATCTGGAACGCTATAAACGAAGTGACTTCAGGGTCCGTAGTCCCCTCGGGTTTGGTATATCGATTGTTTATAAAATAAACGTCTCAAATGACCCCGACTTACTCAGTTACCCTGATGAAATGGTAGCTCAAGCTGATTCTGAGCCAACTTTAAAAGTCTCAGTTTTAACCGATGGTCAAGTCACTGTATATGTATTGCTCGAAGATTTTTGGCAAGAGCTTGTTCTAGAAAATCGACTTTTTCCTACACCATATCTGATTGGTTACTCATCAGGCTTAAATGAGAATTTACAACGAAGCTTCATGAAAAATGCAGTGCAATTCTTTGATGTTATGAGAGTTAGACAAAATCGAAGAAAGGCATTAGCCGGTGATATAGACGAAGCAGGAATAGCCCAGATAAATATGCGCTTTCTTAACCGTTATCCCCACATATTTACTGCACCCACTGAAGTGGCGCTTGATGAAGACGGCTACCTTTCATTAGGAGAGTCAGATACAGCGATCCCTAAAAATTTGTTTATGGATTACGATAGCTGTGCTTTGCTAATGTGTTCCTTTTCGATTCTTAGTGATGATGAAATCAATAATTTACTCTCGGAAGTCAGATTTAAGTTACCTCAGTTAATTAAGCTTAAGTACGATTTACGCAGAGGATTAGCTAGTTCAGATGCCCTAAGAGATATTCGGATACTAATTCGAGCAGGTGGGACTGATTGTGTTGTTGGCTTAGGTGGTAGGACTTCAGACCAAGAATATGACGTATATGAGTTGGACTATTTGGCTGGCGTTATTACCTTAGATTTGTCTGATCCTGAAGTTAAAGAAAGGTTATCGTCGGATAACTACAATGACCCGCTTCGATTATTCGAGCGCTTATATAAACTTCAATTGCTCGGTGTGAGTAACTGGCAGGGTGATAGCAGAAAGAAATTAAGGCAGTGTGACTTTATAGAAACTGTAAAAAAGCCTTTAAAGGCAAAGTTACCACTGTCGATAGAACGTTTGGAGTTAGCTGACAAAAATGGTCTGCGTGTAAATTTCGATGACTTATCAGATGGAGAGGCACAGCTAATTCAGATATTAACTGTTGCTCGTATTTTTCGAGATGAACAAACCCTCTTTTTATTTGATGAGCCGGAAACGCATATGAATCCGTCTTGGCGTACTTATTTCCACAAACATCTAACGAAAGCAAATAGTGTTGATGACGTTTGGTCTGATAAAACACAAACACTTCTTTCAACACACTCACCATTTATGATTTCCTCTCTTAAAAAGTCAGAGGTTTATGCTTTCGAACGGAATGAAAATGGTTTAATTCAAATGAATGCTGTGGAAAATCAAACCTATGGTGCTTCTTTCGATGTGTTAATTAGGGAGCACTTTGACCTGCAGTCGCTCATATCGCAAACGGTCGTTAAAGATATAAAAAGCCATCTTCCGCAAGACGACTCACCGCAAGCAAGAAAACAGTCTAGAGAGTGGATCGCAGAGAATATCGGTGAATCGATGGAAAAGGCTTATCTACTAAGGAAGTTAAAAGACTGATGTTATTTCCTCTTGCTGCTAACTCTCCTAGATGCAAAGTATTTGAGAAGCTTAATGCTGAGTTGCTTTATTTTCTCAATAAAAGCATAACCGCCAAAC
>CAXBKC010000364.1:0-4469 GCA_963975615.1 uncultured Oleiphilus sp. | reverse complement strand
CTTGTTTTAGAAAAAAGTCATTTACGTGCTGTTTATCATCAACTTCAGACCAAGCGACTTTAAGCTCTTCTAGGGAGCCATCTAGCAAGGTTGAGAAAACAAAATGGCCAGTAGGCTTTAACACACGCTCTATCTCTTTCATTAGCAACGGTAAATTCGAGCACCACTGAATCGCTAAACTTGAGAAGATTAGATCGATCGAATTATTTTGAAAAGGTAAGGACTCAGCATCACCGGTTACCCATGAACATGCTGAAGAATGATGTACCTTTGCAAAGCGCGACATATTTTCGGATAAATCCATACCGATATAATTTGCCTGCGGGAATTTATTTTTCAAGAGCTCGGAAAAGTAACCGGTACCAGAACCTAAGTCGACCATGGTCCTTGGAGCACATTCAGGAGTCTTAGCCATTAAGTTATCCCCTACCCATCGCTGGAAATGAGCAACGGAATCGTAGGTATTTGCTGCTAAGCCAAAAGACTGTGCAATCTTTTGTTTATCTATAACACTCATGACTGACTCTTTTCATTTAGAGAAGTTAAATAATCGACGATACTGCTTGTGACTTTCTCAGCAAACATGCCAAAAGGAAAATGCCCCATTCCGGGTATAATTTTGACTGTAAAATGTGTGTTTTTCTGTGATGATTCAGAAATTAACGAAGCACTAATTAAGGCGTCATTTTCTCCCAACATACATAACATGGGCTGCTGAATAGAGTTCAGAATTGTTCGAAGATCTAATACTTCTAAAAAGCCCAGGCCTTTAACCAATGTTTTCCAGCTTGGTAAAACTTGTGCATTGAATACTTGCTTCAGTAAACGCCGATCTTCTTTATGCGCCTGACTACCGTCGACTAATAGATGTGTAAATAAGCGAACTAAAGCATTGCTGTCTTGCGCTTGAACGACTTGCCTCAAACCATCGAACTCTTCGCGCTTTACACCTTCTGTATAATCAGGTCTTTCCAAAAAACAGGCGGATGCGTTCAGCAAAATAAGCGCCTTAGCTTGGTGTTTACCTGAACGTAAACTTGCATAATAAAGTGCCAACATACCGCCTAAAGACCAGCCTACAAGAACAGTATCGGCCGTCATTAGCTCATCAATCTTAGTTACGATCTCGGCAAGTTCAAACTGATATAAGTCATCCAAAATGATCAAATCATAAGAAGCTGGAAGCTGTGATTTGAAGCTGTCTAACATTGCCGAAGATGCTGCCCAACCATTCAGAAAGACTAAGCGCATGTAATACGCTCTGTTAATTTCTCATCAATCATGATGAATAATGCCTTGCTGCAAAGCCTCTGCTAGCGCGTCAATCAAGCGATCTATATGCGCAAAGCTGTGTCTTGCGCTAAGCGTTATTCTCAAACGGGCTGTTTTATCTGGAACCGTCGGCGGGCGAATCGCGCCAACCAAAATACCTTTGTCTTTTAAGAATTCAGCTAAGGCCATGGTTTGAAAACTTGAGCCGATCACGACAGGCTGAATCGGAGTTTCAGATGGCATTAAGGTATACCCTAAAGCGCTTACTTTTTCTCGAAAATAAGTAATTAGCGCCTGAAGCTGCTTACGGGATGAATCAGCGGCTTTAATGAGCTCTAAACTTTTTCGGGTGGCTGCTGCAATACTCGGCGGCATTGCCGTGGTGTAAATATAAGGCCGAGCAACTTGGCTTAGATATTCAATTAGCTGATATGAGCCTGCGACAAATGCACCGCTTGTACCAAAAGCCTTGCCAAAAGTTCCCATCAAAACAGGCACCTCTTCTTGAGACAAACCTTGTGCCGCTATCGTTCCCTTCCCTTGCTCACCTAAAACACCTATACCATGCGCATCATCAACCATTAATAAAGCATCATGGTGACGCGAGATTTTGGCCATTTCACTAAGCTTGGCGGTATCGCCATCCATACTAAACACCCCGTCTGTCACAACGAGGGTTTTATCTATTTTTGGGTCTTGGGAAAATTTTGATAAATAACCTTCTAGGCTGGTCATATCATTATGCAGGAAGCGCTGAAAACGGGCGCCACTGAGTAAGCCACCATCTAACAAAGAGGCATGATTTAACTTATCTTGAAGGACTAGGTCAGACTTATTTACCAAAGAAGACACCAGCGCCATATTTGCCATATAGCCACTCGAAAACACCATCGCGCGATCACGCCCTGTGAACGCTGCGAGTTCTTGCTCAAGTAGTTCGTGCTCTAAATGATGACCGATCACTAAATGCGACGCGCCACTACCAACGCCATAGGCTTCGATAGATTTAATCGCCGCTTCACTAATATCTGGGTGGCTCGCTAAACCTAGGTAATCATTGCTGCAAAAACCTAAAAATGGCTTGCCATCAACTTGAATATCAACCCCTTGGGCTGACTCGAGAACTTGATGTT
This sequence comes from uncultured Oleiphilus sp., assembly GCA_963975615.1. GTDB lineage: Bacteria > Pseudomonadota > Gammaproteobacteria > Pseudomonadales > Oleiphilaceae > PZPK01. The sequence continues at coordinate 2,064 of CAXBKC010000364.1, read as the reverse complement.
TGCGGATAAGCCCAGAAGTTGATCGTTGCTCCAGACTTTTCCGCCATGCTTCTTGAAACCTAGCCAATTAGTTTACTGTCTGTGAATTAATCAAACCCGACTTTTTACCAGAGGAGTTCGCTTCATAAAACAAGTGGTCATTTGCTTGCGCATTCATCGCTTTGGTTAATAAGGCTTCTTGCTCGTCATCTGACTTTTCAATACGCTGCTCTGGTTTTAAGCCTAAGCGCTTAAATAACTGCATATCGCTATGTGTATCAGGGTTCGGCGTGGTCAATAAGCACTCACCGTAGAAAATAGAATTTGCACCTGCCATAAAGGCCATCGCCTGCATTTCATCAGACATACTTTCACGACCAGCAGACAAACGCACATGACTTTGAGGCATTAAAATACGAGCAACAGCGATACAACGGATAAATTCGAAATTGTCGAGATTATCGACATTTTCAAGTGGTGTGCCCTTCACTTTCACCAACATATTGATAGGCACACTTTCTGGCTGCGAAGGAAGGTTCGCTAATTGAAGCATAAGGCCGACACGGTCTTTTGCCTCTTCACCCATACCGACAATGCCGCCACTACACACTTTCATACCGGCATCACGGACATGAGAAAGGGTATCTAAACGATCTTGATAGCTGCGGGTAGTAATGATTTTATCGTAATATTCAGGAGAGGTATCGAGATTATGGTTATAGTAATCAAGACCTGCATCACTTAACTGGGCTGCTTGCTCAGACGTCAACTTACCCAGAGTCATACACGTTTCTAGGCCAAGGTTTCTGACACCTTTGACCATTTCCAAAACGAAAGGAAGGTCTTTATCACTTGGATGCTTCCACGCGGCGCCCATGCAAAAACGACTACTGCCTTTCGCTTTTGCTTCTCGGGCTTTTTCAAGCACTTTATCAACTTGCAGTAAACGCTCTTTTTCTAAGCCGGTATTGTAATGACCAGACTGCGGACAATATTTACAATCTTCTGGACAGGCACCTGTTTTTATCGATAACAGCGTGCTTACTTGAACTTGATTCGGGTCAAAATTTTCACGATGAATAGTTTGAGCTTTGAATAAAAGGTCATTAAAAGGCAAATCAAATAAAGCCTGTACTTCGTCGTGAGTCCAAACATGGCGCATCGTCATAGCATTTTCCCGAAAATTAAATCATTATTTAGCTTATCAAAAGCAGGTGATAGGACATCACTCTGGACCGAATAAACATCAAGGATGAGTGTAATGATAAGAATATACGAAAACTTGTCAACCAAATTCTCAAATCTGGTTAACAGCTCGAAAACAATCAAGCTCAAAATATCCTCTGTAAGCACAAAATACTCTTCGTTTTTTAAAAGCCGAAACTGTCAGCTTTGCGACGAGGCTCTTAGTGATAAGGCCTTTTTTTGTAATGGTTGCAATCAAGATTTACCTAGAATTCAAACAAAGTGCAGCGTTTGTTGCTTGCCTCTAAACATGGCGCATTCAGGTGCCCCTGGCCCCCGATTAGTCTGTGGCGAATGCTTAACGTCTCCTCCTAGCTTTACTATGACTATATGCCCCTTTAGATATGAATTTCCGATTAGTGAGCTTATTAGACACATAAAATATTCCAAACAACGCTATTGGATTAAGACCTTGTGCCAGCATTTCAAACAAGCATATTTGCAAACATCACAAAACGATTCGCCAGCAAAGCCTGACTTGCTTATTCCCATTCCGATACACAAATCAAAGCGCAAAGAGAGGGGCTATAACCAAGCTGAATTAATCGCATCCACTTTATCTAAAGGTACAGGAATCGCCATTTCAAAGAGCACTTTAATCAAAACAAAAGCTACAGAGACCCAAGCTCAACTAAACAAACAAGAACGCATGAAAAACCTGAGCGGCTCATTTAGTATTTCTAAAAAAGAGTCTAAGCAAGGAGTTTTAGTGGGCAAACATGTTGCGTTGATAGATGACGTTATGACAACCAAGGCAACCTGCGAATTAGCAAGTAAACTTCTGTTAGAACATGGCGCAAAGAGAGTCGACGTTTGGTGTCTCGCGCGTACACCAAAAAT
>CAXBKC010000363.1:0-4473 GCA_963975615.1 uncultured Oleiphilus sp. | reverse complement strand
ATTAACTGTAGCCATGATCTCCATTCCCATCAGCACTTTTATTACAGCAATGCTTTTAACAGACATTTTATCTGCCAATTCACTAACAATAATAGTTTCGCCGATAGCAACTTCTCTAACAACGGGTGAAACAGGCATTTCAAATGCATGAGTCTTTTTGATTTTCTTCTTCTTCGCCTTCAATTTACGAGGCGCTTCAATATCATCCGCCAAATCATCAATAATAGCCGCTTTTAAATCAGGTTCTCTCTTACGAGGACCACGATGGCCTGCAGATTTATTGTGCTTTTTCTTACCATCAGAATCTTCTAAAATTTCTGGCTTTTCTTTTTTCTTCTGATGCTTCTTATTCTTTTCTGCCGTTTCAATATCGACAGGAATATCAACTACGGCTGGCGCTACAGTTGTTTTCTTAGAGCCTTCTTCAGAAGCTTTTGCTTCAGCCTCTTTAGCTAAGCGCTCTTTTTCTTGAGCTTCTTGCTCTTGCTGTGCTTTTCTTAAAGCAGCTTCTTCTGCTAGTTTTTCAGCCCGCTCAGCTTCATCTTTTTTCTGCTGTTCAAGCTCTAATGTGACATTTGGTTGCTTCACATAGGTACGCTTCTTACGCACTTCTACATTGACAGTTTTAGACTTGCCTTGACCCGCAGACATCTTAAGTGTCGACGTTGTCTTTCTCTTTAAGGTGATTTTTTCTGGATCACCATCTGACTCACCGTGACTTTTCTTTAAAAAAGTCAACAGCGTCTGCTTCTCAGTATCAGAAACTACTCCCGCTTCATCACGCGGAGCTAGCCCTGCATCAGAAATTTGCTTTAATAGCCGCTCTACTGGAGCACCAATATCATTTGCCAGTTGCTTGACAGTTACTTCAGACATAATTATTTCCCCTGACTCCCGTCGTTACGAATCCTGGCCTTCAAACCAAGGTGCCCGCGCTGTCATTATCAACTTGCCGGCTCTTTCTTCATCCATTCCATCTACTTCCATCAATTCATCGATGGATTGTTCAGCTAGATCTTCCATTGTAATAATGCCTTTGCTTGCTAAAACAAGCGCTAAATGCTGATCCATGCCTTCCATAGTGATTAAGTCTTCAGCTGGCTCTTTACCTTCTAACTGCTCTTCAGACGCAAGCGCTTGATTAATCAAGGCATCCTTAGCTCTACGTCTTAATTCTTCAACGATATCTTCATCAAAGCTTTCAATTTCTAACATCTCTTCAATTGGCACATAAGCGACTTCTTCAAGCGATGTAAAGCCTTCACTCACTAGTTCAGTAGCCAGATCTTCATCCACATCTAAAAGCCTAACAAAGAGATCAACATACTGACCAACTTCTGCTTCTTGTTGCTTACCAGCCGCTTCAACTGACATGACATTCAGTTCCCAGCCAGTTAGTTCGCTCGCTAGTCTGACATTCTGACCACCACGCCCAATAGCCATAGCTAAATTTTCTTCAGCAACAGCAACATTCATTGAGTGTGAATCTTCGTCGACAACAATTGACGCGACTTCAGCAGGCGCCATAGCGTTAACAACTAGTTGAGCTGGGTTATCATCCCATACAATAATATCAACTCGCTCGCCACCAAGTTCACCTGATACTGCTTGAACACGTGCACCACGCATACCGACACAAGCACCAACAGGATCTATTCGCTTATCATTGGTTTTGACCGCAATTTTCGCCCTTGAGCCCGGGTCACGCGCGGCACTTTTAATTTCAATTACTTCTTCAGAAATCTCTGGGACCTCAATCTTAAATAACTCAATTAACATGCCTGGCGCAGATCGACTAAGAATCAACTGAGGTCCGCGAACCTCTGTTCTAATTTCTAGCAATAAAGACCGAACTCGATCTCCCATTCTGAATACTTCACGAGCAATTAAATTTTCTCGCGGTAAAAGAGCTTCAGCGTTATTACCTAAGTCAACAATCACATTATCACGCGTGACTTTTTTAACGGTTCCTGAAACTAACTCACCTACTCGCTCACGATAGCTATCTACTATCTTTTCTCTTTCAGCTTCACGTACTTTCTGCACGATAATCTGCTTAGCTGCCTGCGCACCAATACGGCCAAATGCAATAGACTCCACTTGTTCTGTATGGATATCACCTGGCTTTAGAGATTTGTCGATTTCTGCAGTTTCTTCCATTGTCAACTCTGTACCAAGACCCGGCACAGCATCATTATCAACAACCGTCCAATGACGATAGGTCTCGTGGCTACCTGTTTTACGATCAATTTTTACTTCGATCGTTGCATCGCCATCATCTTCGTAACGTTTTTTTGTTGCGACTGCCAAAGCAAGCTCAATCGCTTCAAAAATTATACTCTTATCGACACCTTTCTCATTTGAAACAGCCTCTACGACCAGCAATATTTCTTTATTCATTGCGATTTTTGCTCCAATCTTCAAATTCTTTAATTAATCAAACTGCGGAATTATATTCGCTTTATCGATGGATTCTATGGGGAACAAGAACTCCTCTTGATCGACTTGTATAACGACATCACGTCCTTCGATTCCAGAGATTACACCCGTATAGTTTCTGCGCCCTTCATATGCCATTCGTAATTTCATAGCAACATGATGCCCTTTGAATCGTTCATATTGAGATAGGTTATAGAGAAGCCTATCCATCCCAGGAGAAGACACCTCTAAGGTATAGTCACCAGATATAGGATCTTCAACATCCAAAACAGCACCTACCTGACGACTTACTTTCTCGCAATCGCCTAGTGCAATACCGCTTTCTTCCACTGAAGCATCTTCGACTTCACCTTGCTCTGAAAGTTCAATATCAGAACTTACAACTTTTTCAGAACCAGGCTGACTTTCTATGTATATTCTTAAAAGTGAATGCTTACCCTGAGCAAGATGCTCCATCCCCCAAAATTCATAACCCATACCTTCAACAATGGGTCGAATTAAATCTTCAAGTAATTTTTTCTTCGCTGACAATTGAATACCGTTTATTTATTTCAGATACAAAAAATGGGCATAAAGCCCATCAAACTAAAAAAAAGCTGCTATAAAACTGACTTAAAACCATAGCTTAGCAACTATTTCTTACGAGATTTTCTTGTTAAGTCAAATTAAAAAACTTAACGCTACAACAATACTGGCGCGCATTATAAGCAGTGTAGCTTTGAGGGTCAACCAAGTAATAAAAAAAGGCTTACCAATTATGATAAGCCTTTTTTTGTATTGGTGCCCAAAGCCGGACTTGAACCGGCACGACTTGCGTCACTAGCCCCTCAAGCTAGCGTGTCTACCAATTCCACCATTCGGGCATAAACCTTCATATAATACTTACTCTAATTCAGTCTGTGTTTCGTCAACTACTGGCGCGTCTGCTGAATCACTTTCTAATTCAAGCTTCGCACTTTCAGATGAAGTATCACCCGCTTCGTTCACACCAACATCAACAGCTTCCTTAACTAAAGATGAAGTAGGTAAAAGCTCCTGTGAAGAAACCTCTGCTCGCTGCTTCGCAATCAAGGCCAACGAAATACTTGTCACGAAAAAAATAATCGCTAGATATTTTGTTGACTTGGTTAAAAAGTTAGCACTACCCTGACTACCAAAAACCGTCTGGGACGCGCCACCACCAAAGGAAGCACCAGCTTCAGCACCTTTACCCTGCTGAATAAGTATCAGACCAATCAAACCTAATGATACAAGCACATGAACTACAACAACTATTGTTTCAAACATTTCCATTCTTATTGCTCTCTTTACCGTTCAAACCGGAAAACTATTTTTATGAAACTGCGCTCTGACCACACTGAGCACAAATTTCTGCAAATTCTTCAGACTTTAAAGACGCTCCACCAACAAGTGCACCATCGATATCATTCTGTTTAAAAAGACTTTCTGCATTAGCAGAATTAACACTACCACCGTACAGCACCGGAACCATCGCAGCTAAATCGGCAGATTTAGAAGCAACCACAGAGCGAATAAACTTATGCATCGCTTGAGCATCTTCGGGAGACGCTGTTTTACCTGTCCCGATCGCCCAAACAGGCTCATATGCAAGCACTAAACCCTTCAACTCAGAAACACTAAAGCCACTTAATACTGACTCTAATTGTGACTCAACACATGCCTCTGCCTTGCCTTGCTCTCTTTCTTCTAAGGTTTCACCTAAACACAATATTGGACGAATATCTTGAGCCAATAATTGTTTAATTTTTTCCACAATAACGGTCGAGTCATCACCGAATAGCGCACGACGCTCCGAATGACCAACCAAGGACCAATGACACCCTAAGTCTTTCAACATCAATGCTGAAGTTTCACCGGTATACGCGCCAGAAGTAAAACCTGCCACGTTCTGACCCGCTAATTCGAGCACACCGTCAACACCGAAAGCTTTAGCGCTCTCTTTCACAGATGCCATCAGAATTGCTGGCGGTATCAATATAGTCGTTAAACCTAGATACTGATCTAGATTTTTAG
>CAXBKC010000362.1:0-4482 GCA_963975615.1 uncultured Oleiphilus sp. | reverse complement strand
GCCCTTGCTCCCATCTCTGTTCGCTCAACCAGTCTTGACATAAAGTCCGGCAACAAACTAGCTGCCACTTTATTTTCTCTGGCCAGCTCAGAAGATGATCCGATCAAGCGTATTCGCCTGATCCATGAAGCCGCAATATCATCAAGAAGTTACAATGAAGCAATTTCTGCAAGCCATCTAACAGAGCTAGTCCCATCTTGTACTGCAGGCTTATCGGCACGCATTTATTCTGAGTTTTTACTCGCTCAAAAACACAAGCCCATGTTTAACTTACCCATAATTAACATACCAGGTCCCCAGTTCCCACTATATTTTGAGGAAGCAGAACTTGAAAAGTTTATTAGCACCGCGCCGCTATTTGATGGCATAGGCCTAGCCTTAATGATCGTAAGCTACAACGGCCAATACAGCATTACCTGCACGTACAACCCAGACATCATGCCCTTAAAGAAAAGCTTTAAATACTATTTGAGCGATGCCTTTGACACAATATCTAAAAGCGATTTAAGTCGGGAAGAATATCAAGCATCTATTTCTGAGACCAACCCAGAAAAAACAGGTTTTATTAATGATGTTGCCGATATAGTGAGCAACATATTTACCAATGCGAAGTAGCTCTCTCACTCAAAGACCCAAACTAAAAATGCTTTCTTTTCAGCAGCACTGGCTAACGGCCAGAGCTGCTTTAATTGCTCAATTACTGAGACGCTGCCCAAGCCTTCATTAATAATCCCTTTCACTTTCTGACCCTGCACCAATGCATCTTTTTCTTTTTGGTACGTATTTAGAGCAACGGACTCTGTAATCAGATTTTTATTTTCATCAACAACTTGTGCCACAAAGTTAGCAGCCAATATTTTTGCCTCTCTAACATTACTGGCTGGAACAAAGTTGAAATTATATTTGGCTCCTGGTGTAGCGGATATTAGCACCTCCAAAGGTTGAGACGTTACGACGTCAACCCTCGACCCTGTCTCTTTATCCCTTATTGCTTTACTCCAGATACTTTCATACTTAAAAACAACCAAGTTTTCACCCGATTTCAAGCCATAATTCACACTCAAATTGCTTAACAAATATTGCTGGACATCACTACCATTGACAGAAAGTAAGGTAATATTCTCTGGCGCCGTCAATACGGCAATAGCATCTTTTGATAAAATTTTGCCTTTATAGGTTTTAACAATTTTGTCACTGGTACAACCGAATAAAACGAAAGAAATCAAAAGCATTAGGGCGGGCAAGCTAAAACGGTGCAACATAATAATTCCTTGTTAATATTTTATATTTTAATTTATAGCATTGTGCAGACAAGCTTTTCAGTTATCAACTGATTGCTTTCTTGGTTTTTTGTTGTAAAGTTAATAAAAAACAATACGAAGGCTATCAATATGGAAAGCTCAGTCTCAAATTTTCGAAGACAAGATGAACAAGGCAATATTCCCTTCAGAAGTAATCGATTCTTTTATGTTGGCAATAAATGGTATTTTTCAACTCGTGAAGGCTTTGATAGCGGCCCATATGCAAATAAAGAACGTGCACAGAATAGTCTTCAATTAAGCCAAACAAGACATTAATATATGCAAAAAAATACTTATATCAAGAAGTAGATGAGCTGAAGCGTAATTAAAGCATAGATTCCCGCTACGACATCATCCAGCATGATGCCGAAGCCTCCATGCACTTTTTGGTCTAAAAACTTTATGGGCTGGGGCTTCCATATATCAAATAACCTAAACAGACAAAAACCTAAAACCAACCACTGCCAGCCCCCTGGCGCAGCTATCATGGTTATCCATAAGCCGACAAATTCATCCCAAACAATACCGCCATGATCGTGCACTCCTAGCGCTTCAGATGCCTTATCGCAAAAATAAATACCAACAATAAAACTCAAAACAATCAGCAACAAATAGAGAAAAGTAGGCATCTCAGGCAGCAAGCAATAAACTAAAACACCCATTAAGGTACCAAAAGTACCGGGTGCTTTTGGTGCACAACCGCTACCAAAACCAAAAGCGAAAAAGTGAATAGGATTTCTAAGAAAACCCTGCGGTAATTTATTCAAAATGTTGGAACCCCTTCCTTAATTTTTTACTATTTAATCCATCCAACTCAACACCTGCTCCAGCTTGAACAACCCCTATCTCAGTTACCGCGCCATCAGGGAGCTCCGAAACCAACGCTGCCCATTCATTTCTAGGTACCGTAAACAGCAATTCATAATCATCACCGGCAATTAAAGCCAGATTTTTAGCTTCAGCCAGGCCTTTAAAGGCTAACAATTCAGACGACAAAGGAAGCAAAGACGAATCAATTTTAATACTCACCGATGAGCGCTCACTAATATGCTCAGCATCTGCCAATAAACCATCAGAAATATCAATACAAGATGTTGCGCAAGCAAGTAAGCGCCACCCAAGCTCTATTCGGGGCACAGGCTTATAATATCTCGAAAGCAGATAACTTTCGTTAGCACCAAGCTCTGCTTCAGCGTAAAGCGGTAATATATCGAGTGCAGCACCTGCATCGCCTAAAGTTCCACTTACCGCCACCACATCTCCTACTCTAGCTCCCGACCGACACAAGCCTGGCCTAGTTAAGTATCCATGCACTTGTATCGAAACTGTTAACGGCCCACGCGTGGTATCACCACCAAGTAAAGGAAATTTGTATAGATCAACAAAGACCTTCAAGCCTGCTGAAAATTGCTCAAGCCAGATTGGGTCAGCCTTAGGTAAGGTCAAAGCAAGCGTAAAGAAAGCAGGCTTTGCCCCCATGGCTGCTAGATCACTCAAAGCAGCAGCTAAAGACCGATAAGCAAGTTCAAATGGTGGCGCATTTCTAGGAAAATGAACACCCTCAACCATGGTATCTATCGAAAAACACAATGAAGAACCAGAAGGCGGTGAAATGACGGCACAGTCATCGCCTGTGCTAGTCAGTACTGACTCGTCAAGATATCGAGCCAAAGGAGCAAAATACTGCGCTATGAGATCAAATTCTGACACCTTGGCCATAAGTTAACACTCACTTCACAGGATTTAGTGATATTTTAAACACGCTTATTACGCGTCTCGGCTGCTCGCAGGCGAAGGCTCAGCTTATCAAGAATACTATTGATATATTTATGGCCATCGGTTCCGCCAAACATTTTAGCTAATTCTACCGCTTCATTAATGACAACTCGATACGGCACATCAACGCAATGTTTAAATTCAAACACCCCCATTCTAAGCAGGTTCATTTCGATAGGGTCAACATCTGACACAGGCCTATCCAAAAATGGCTCAATATCTCTATCAAGCTCAGTAACCATTTTAGGAATTTCACGAAAAACACTTTTGAAGTATTCAGCATCAATTCTATCAAAGTCATTATCCGCTCTAAACTCAGCTTCGACCTGAGCAATACTAGAGCCTGAAATCTGCCATTGATATAAAGCCTGTAGAATCAATTTTCGCGCTTTCTTTCGCTGAGCCGTTCCCGTTTTTTTGGGTGCTTGAGGGCTGGATTCGCTCACTTATATACCTGCACTTTTGAAAAGGTTAACCATTTCCAACACAGACATTGCAGCTTCTGCTCCTTTATTACCGGCTTTAGTACCAGAACGCTCAATAGCTTGCTCGATGGTATCTACTGTTAATACGCCGAATGCAACAGGCAAACCAAACTCTAAAGAAACCACACCTAAACCTTTAGTACATTCACCAGCAACATACTCAAAGTGAGGCGTACCACCACGGATAACCGCACCTAAAGCGATAATTGCATCATACTTTTTGCTTGCAGCAACACGCTTAACCGCCAATGGAATTTCAAATGCACCTGGCACTCTATATATCTCGATATCTGACTCAGGAATACCTTGCCTTACTAATGCATCAATCGCACCGCCCAATAAGCTTTCTACAACGAAGCTATTGAAACGACCAACAACAATCGCAAATCGACCTGAAACTTCTTTAAAATCACCTTCGTATGTTTTGACGTTATACATGAGAAACTCTCTTTTCATTTAAATTAAATTATGACTTCAACCTTCATAAGGCAAAAATTCGACAACCTCTAAATCAAACCCTGACAATGCTGAAAACTTCATAGGCGCATTTAACAGCCTCATCTTAGTAACTCCTAGGTCACTTAAAATCTGAGAACCTGTGCCTACTGTCATATATGCTCCAGATGTAGATTGAACTGCTGCAGGTGTATTTCGGAAAAACTCAGACAAACGAGACTCTAGTTTGACCGACTCCATACCACCTAAAACAACCAATACGCCCTCACCTTCTTGTGATATTTTTTCGAGTGATTTCTGTACTGACCAGCTTTGTAGCCCTTCTTTCTTTAGACCTAAAGTGTCACGTAAAAAATCGGGCGACTGCACTCTCACAACAGGCAACTCAGACTTTGTCATATCGCCTAAGACAAAGGCTAGGTGAGTCTGTTCCTGAAGTGTATCTTTATAGGTGATTAACTTGA
>CAXBKC010000361.1:0-4489 GCA_963975615.1 uncultured Oleiphilus sp. | reverse complement strand
TATGTAGACTGAAGAGCCTCGTGATCCTGCTTTAATTTGGAAAGTGTTTTGTTTGCTTGTTCGAGCTTAATTTTAGCGATAGGTTCCGACACTAAATATCGAGTGGGTAAATAGCCTTCAATACCGCCTGAAGTGATGATTTTTGAGTAGCCACTTTCTTTACTGTGCTCAAGAATTTGAACCTTGGTGCCACTTGGTATTCCTTTATGAACGATTCTGTAACTGGTGCTTTCGCCGCTTCTTATTGGAACAAGTAAGGTATCATCGATATACATAGTTTCTGCAAAAACAGAAAAACTACTAAGTGCCAGAAGAAGGCTAAGGATTATGCGGATATTTGGCTTTTGAGTGTTCAATTTAGGCTACCTGTTGGGTTTAATAATTTATTAATGTTGAAACTAAGGAAGTACTTTTTTAAATGGCTTTACTGTTACTTTTGCATAAACGCCGGCTTCAATATACGGGTCGGCATCAGCCCATGCTTGTGCTTCAAGTAAAGAAGTAAATTCGGCGACAATTAAACTGCCGCTAAAGCCTGCATCGCTAGGGTCTTCTGCGTCAATTGATGGATGTGGGCCTGCCAAAATAAGTCTTCCTTGATCTTTAAGTTGGTTTAACCTTTCCAAATGCGCGGAGCGGGCCGATTTGCGTTTGGCTAAGCTGTTTTTTACGTCTTCAGAAATAATGGCGTAAAGCATACGGTTTCCCTAAATAAAAGCGAATAATTTTATGTTCTGTAATGATTAAATAAACATGTTATAAGGTTTTTTTAGCTCATGACTACTGATGAATAAGCTCTTCAAAATCTAATCCGGTCAGGCGTTTGATGTGTTTAAAAAGATAAAACATGGCATAAATCATGACAATCACGCAAGGGATTGTAATAACAGGGTAACTTAACAGGTTCATTGTACCAAGTTCGTCATTAAACTCCGCTGTTCCGCTTGGGCTCACTACAATGTATTTTGCCAATGCGTAATTTAAAATGGCAGACAAGAAAAATGAGCTGGATAATATATAAGTAGCGGTAGTGAGGGTTTTATCAAACTCAGCTTTGTTATTAGAGCTTTCTAAAGCTTCATCAACCTTATCTATCTGTAATATTTTATCGTTATATATAAAGGTTCTAACTAAGGGGTAAGGTGTTTTTAATGAAACGATCGTCCCTATTGCGATGATTAAAGGTATGCTTGCCTCTTTTATTGCAATATATTTTGCATCCAGTTCAAGTAAGCCAATGCCACTTGTTAACAGAATGCTGATGAAGCCTAAAACAGGAATAAATCCGAATTTCTTTTCTTTTATGAATTGGTGAACACCAAATAATAAAGGAAATGATAAACCTAGAATTAATGCGTAAACTGGTCCAAGCCGATCATCTCCACTCATGTACTTTAAGACCAGAGTTGGTAGGATGACACAGACAGCTAATTCTAATAATAGATGGCTTGTTTGTGGCTTTTGCGGCGCTTTTTTTGTTTCTAAAGGTAATTCGGGTAATTCTGACATATTATAAGTCGCTGTTTCATGTTTGAACTGAGCAGCCGATTATATGTTTAAATGCTGCTGGGTCAAAACTCCTCGGCCTTAATATTAATTTATATAAGAAAAAGTTGATGATTCACTCAAAAATAGACCTCCACTGTCATAGTTCTTGCTCTGATGGCTTTCTTTCACCGGAAGATTTATTACTAAGAGCTGCGAATAAGGGGGTTGAGTGTTTAGCATTGACTGATCACGATACCATCGCAGGTCAATTGCGAGCTATTGAAGCGGCTAAACAACATAATATTCGCATGGTAACTGGGATTGAGTTGTCGTGTGTTTGGTCGAATTATACTATCCATGTCTTGGGCCTTAACTTCACCTTAGATAATCAGGTGATGGCGGATGTAGAAGTTCGCCAAACTAATGCACGCATGGAGCGGGCTCAAATAATTGCAGAAAAACTTGAGAAGAAGGGCTTCCCCAATATATATACGGAAGCATGTTTAAAAAGTGCAACAGGTATTCCGGGTAGGCCTCATTTTGCAGAAGTGCTTGTTGAAAAAGAGCTAGTCTCTTCGATGGGGGAGGCATTTAAAAAATATCTAGGTTCTGGCAAACCAGGTGATGTTAAAGGTTTGTGGCCTGATCTTGAGACTGTTACCGAGTGGATTCGTGCAGCAAAAGGTACCGCTGTGATCGCGCATCCACGTAAGTATGATATGACCTTAACCAAACTAAGAAACATGCTAGGGCTCTTTCAAGAATGTGGCGGGGAAGGAATCGAAGTGGTCACCTCTGGCCAGAAGCAGGGTGAGATAGGCATGTTAAGTGATGTTTGCCAAAGAATGAATTTGAAAGGCTCTGTCGGTAGCGATTTCCATTCACCTAATTTTGCTTGGGCAGAATTAGGGCGAGTGCCTAAACTTCCAAGTAGTGTAGAGCCTGTTTGGTCTGAATGGGGATTAAGTGAAGACCTCTGGAAGTAAATTTTAATAAACGCGTGAAAAGGGAAGTTGGTATGGAAATGTTGTATTGGCATTGGGTTATTTTAGGCGTCTTGCTAATTTTATTCGAATTAGTGATTCCGTCTTTTACGGCTATGTGGTTTGGTCTAGCGGCTGTTGTTGTGGGTGGTGTGCTGTGGTTGGAGCCAGGTTTGGCTGGAAGCTATCAGGTTCTGATTTGGGCGGCTTTATCAGGCATTCTAACTTTCTTCTGGTTTCGTATATTTAAACCCAACAAAGGACATCATCATGCTTTGAAAGAGGAAGTTGCCGGTGAAATGGGTTTGGTTGCTACAGCGGCTTCGGGTGACCGGCCAGGTATCGTTCGGTTTTCCACCCCCTTGCTAGGCGAAGATGAGTGGTCTTTTCGAAGTGAGGAAGCGCTTGAAGTGGGTCAGCAAGTAAAAGTTGTAGATGTCGAAAATAATATTCTTGTTGTCGTTAAGCGTGCTTAATGATAACTATCAAGTTAAAACTAAAAAGGAAGAAGAAATATGAATGCAGGATTATACATTGCGATCGCTTTATTAGTGCTACTACTAGTCACGGTTGCTCAGGGCGTACGTTTAGTGCCACAAGGCTATCAGTGGATTGTGCAGCGCTTTGGTAAATATCAACGAACGATTAAGCCGGGTTTAAATATTATTGTCCCTTATTTTGATCAGGTAGCTTACCGTTTAACCACCAAGCAAATTGTACTCAATATACCTTCGCAAGAAGTGATTACCAAAGATAACGCCATTATTATCACCAGTGCAGTGGCCTATATTTCGATAATGGATCCTCAGAAGGCGGTTTATGGTGTCGATAATTACAATATAGCGATTCAGACTAAAGTGCAGACAACATTGCGCTCTATTATTGGTGAAATGGACTTAGATAATGCCTTAAGTTCAAGAGATCAGATTAAAACTAAGTTGACGGATACGATAGCCTTGGAGATTGAAGAGTGGGGTATTAGTTTGCGCTCTGTAGAGATTCAGGATATTAACCCTTCCAATACCATGCAGCATGCGATGGAAGAGCAAGCTTCAGCAGAAAGAGCAAGACGTGCAACGGTAACCAAAGCTGAAGGTTCAAGAGAAGCGCAAATACTTGAGGCAACAGGTCTCAAGCAAGCGCAAATACTTGAAGCGCAAGGCCGAAAAGAAGCAGCAGAGCAAGATGCAATGGCAGAAATTATGCTAGCCGAGGCGCGACAAAAAGCAATTCAGATGGTTGCAGAGCCCTTAGGCGATAAGAATATGGCCGTTGTTTATCTATTGGGTGAAAAATATATAGCTACATTGTCAGAGTTAGCAGCATCCGATAATAGTAAGTCGATCATATTGCCAGCAGACCTACCAAATGCAATAAAAGGTATGATCGGTAAGATTTAGAGAGTTTTGTCATTACCAGTTAAGAATGTCGAGACCTTCATTTTGAAGCATCTCGATAAGCCTGATTAAGGGGAGGCCAATCAAGGTATTCGGGTCGTCCCCTCTAATATGCTCAAACAAAGCGATTCCTAAACCTTCCATCTTAAAGCCGCCCGCGCAATCCAGTGCGGGCTCTTTCTCGATATAATTTAGTATTTGCTCATCGTTTAGCTTACGAAACTTTGTTTCATAACACTCAACACTAACTTGTGTGTTCATTGTTATTGGGTTTAGTAGGCAAAGGCCTGTGTAGAATTTAACAGTGTTTCCTTGGCATTGCTTTAACTGTAAAAAGCATTGTTCCGCCGTGATTGGTTTTTTGAGCTGAATTTCTTGATTGTTGATGTTCAGGCAAGCTACTTGGTCGGAGCCTATAATAAGGTGTGCAGGGTGTTGGCCTGCTAGAGCGAGAGCTTTCTCTTTTGCGAGGCGCTCTGACATGGCTCGTAAAGATTCATTTTCAAGCTTATCTTCATTGATATTAGGCGCTGCAAAATCAAAGTCTTTCAGGATTCGTTTAAGAAGTTCCTTTCTGTAAGAGCTTGATGAAGCAAGTAAAATTTTTTGTGGAAGCATTGA
>CAXBKC010000360.1:0-4504 GCA_963975615.1 uncultured Oleiphilus sp. | reverse complement strand
GCGGGTTTAACAGAAGGTACCGCACAATTTGGAAAGTCCGGTTTAAGCATTATTAGCGGACATCGCGATACAAGTTTCAACTTCCTTCAGGATATTAAAACCGGTGACATCATTAAAATTAATGGCCCAAAAGGCGAGTTTGAATATCAAGTAGAAGACTTTGCAATTGTTGATCAGCGCGACTTTCTCGTTGATCCGGAAAGTTACGCTGATACAGCGGATAGCAGATTACTGTTAGTAAGCTGCTATCCGTTTGACGCTCTTAAATCGGGAGGAGACTTACGTTTTGTGGCCTTAGCAAAGTCACTTAAACCAACAGAAACTCTTTAAATTGGCCACGCATACAATGATTTGATGCCATTGAAGACGAATAACCACCAGCGTTAATTAGAGCGAGATAATCTTGCTGACTGAGGTCTGGCAATGAAGCATTTGGATACCATACGTCCAAGGCTTCATTGATATTACCGACCACATTCACCGAAGAACAAGCTTCACCGTTCCAGCTCAATGGCACACACTGAAAAGGAAGTGCGTAATAAGCAGGTTCGGGTGCGATATTAAAACCCGCATCGACGCCTACGAAATCAACCCCATTCTTACGTTCAGAATAGGTTTTCCCTAGTAGGAGCAAACCTGCATCTTTTACGATATAGTCACCGGGTTCTATTTCAATGATCAGATCACGATGACCAAACTGTCGCTTCAAGACACTCGCCCACGCATCAAGATCGAGCGCTTTATCTGATTCAATATGTGGCACACCCAAACCACCACCAACGTTGACACACTTTATGTCGTCCACTTTGTTTACAAACCAAAGGCACTTTTCAATCACCGCTTCCCAATGCCCTAGTTGCTCATTCAAATAGCCGCAACCGGTATGGAAATGAATTTTAGTGACCTTTAAATCATACTCTTTTGCTAAGGCTAAGGCTTGGTCAAACTCACTTTGATAAATACCAAACTTGGTGGTTACGGCACCCGCATATTGCAATTTTTCATTAGCAGCTCGGCTAACACCCATCGCAGGATTTACTCGAATACCAATTTCTGTCCCTGGCTTTAGCTTGCCCCAAGTTTTGATGGCATGTAATGAATCACAGTCCATAAACAAGCCATCATAGCGAGCCAAGAGCGTGATATCGTTTGCCGATAAACTCCCTGCGGTAAATGAGATATCGCTCGGTAAAAATCCACAACTAACGGCATGCTCAACTTCTTGAGGTGAGCATGCATCAATACCGCAAAGATTTTTTTGCTTTAGATTTGATAACAAGGGCAGAAAACGGTTTGCTTTCATCGCATACAACAAGCGATGCTTTCCTTCTAAACCATTATTGTCTAAAGCCTCCTTAATGCGCAGAATGTTATCTTCAATACGCGCCATGGAATAAATAAACGAAGGCGTGCCGAATTGAGCAGCTAAGCGCTCAACCGGAAAGCCTGCAAAAGTTAATTGAGCATTTTGATAGTCTAAATCTGACCGTTGCCACCAGGTTAAGGCCTTACTATCTGCTTCAACTACTTGAAGGTGATTTAAACTATTAACCTGCATTCTAACCAACTCTAGCTGTTTTGTGCTTAGTCACCACTGGCGATAGATCTAAACGACCACCAATCCAACCTCGGCAAGTATCAGCACCACAAGAACATGGAAACTGCTTAAATAGACGATCTTCAGTTTCTGCATAGTCCATATAAAGATATGCGCCTTCTGGAATATCAGCTAAGGCTGTCACCGTCATATCTTTCATATTTAAGGATATATTTGGCGCACATGAGTGTAAGAAATAACCTGAAAAATGAGGATCAAATAAATGTTTGGCTGGAGAAATCTGTAGGGTATGCTGGCGAATATCTTCGACCACCTCACCTGCCATTTTTGCAATCACCTCGCCCTGTCTAAAAGAGCGAAAAGTAACTACACCTAAACCTGTTGAATTATCTTTAAAAACAACAGAAAAATCTGAAGATTGTGGGAATAGAGAATCGGTCCCGAATCTGGCAGGGTAAAGCATCTATAGGCACTCCACTAAAAGAAAAGAAAATGAGAAACCGGCGCATATTTCTTGATAAAATATGTCGTCACCATAGTCGTTTTATACTGCCATTTTGATATTTCACAAAGTAAAAATTTTTTGTTGTTTCGATTAATTTAAACCCTAGAACTTCTGGAGCGCACCGCATAACTAAAAAAACCAAAACAATATGGAGACCATATCATTTTGGTTTTAAGTTTTTAGCCTATATTGTTAAAACTTTGCGCCCACCCAGAACCATACTTTATCAGTGTCTACTAGGACATCACCGGCTGAATAAGCTGCATATTTAATGCCCGCAGAATAGTTCTTCCCGAAGCCTTTCGCGTAAGAAAGATCTAACTCACTACCTAAGTCCAAACTGCCTTCATCTGCTTCAAAATCATGATAAGCAATGGCCCACTTGCCTCCTGCTAACTTACCTTCAAAGGAAATGTACATATCAGTGAGACCGTCATCTGGCGTGTTTAAAAACATGTCTGCCCAGCCATTGAATTTATGCAGGGTAGCCAATGGTGTTTCGAAGCTTTTCGTACCCTCTGCATCGCCCAACACTTCGTAACCTAATTTTCCTGTAATACCAGATATTTCAAGGCCACCCTCTAACAACCAATATTCTGATTCAACGGTATTACCTGTTGTCTCATCTTCTTGATAGGCATATTCGGCGGTATATAAAGCCTTCATATCGTCATCAATTGCTGTGCTGCCAGCGAAACGCAGACCGTAGGTATCTAGCGCATTATCAGTACCGTTATCAACTTCTAAAAGATAGCTATATGCCGTTACTTTTCCTACACCCGTATTGTAAGAAACATTGATTAAATGATCTTTAGAGTCGACATCTGCTAACTCAGCAAAAATACGGTTCCTTTGTCCGATATAAGCATAGGTCGCTTCTAAATCTTTTGATAATTTGTAGTTAACAGTCAAAGCATCAAATGTTTGACGATCCTGACGCCAGCCCACGTGACCAACAAAACGATGGTTATCAAGGGTCATAACTTGACGACCAAGCTTCACGGTTAATTCATCATTTTTATACTGTAAATAGCCTTGGTCCAGCTCAGTTGTTTCAGGGTCTGCTATCACAGAAGCCCCTTTAGATACATAACCGGGTCCTTGCGCTGGTCCAGGTAAATTAAAATGATCCTGCCCTAAGACTTCCCTTGAGTCTTCAAACTCTACCGTGGCAGATAAGCCTTCATAGGAACCGGTGTTATAACCCAAGCGTGAACGAAGTGTGAGCCCTTTTGCTGTATCTGCTGCGTTATCTTGATCTACGTATTCATAACGTAGACGAAAGTCTCCATAGACAGTGCCGCTAGTTAAAGCCGCAGTAATATCATCCACTGAGGCAACAGCCTGTGTACTCACCACACCACTCATAATAAGCGATGCACTTGCCAAACCTAGTGATTTTTTCATGTTAAATTTTACTAATTGTGTCATTTGAGACTCCTGATATTAAAACCATCTATTGAAATTTACCTTTAACTTAACTAGCTTTCTTTTGGTCTGTATCTTGTGTATTTAATATGCCCTCACTCTCATGTCTGTTAAATTTTGGGCTAGTCTTTTTTCTAGTATCGATGACCTCTACTTTGCGTTGTTTTTCATAAAGGAACGTTAAAACTTCTGAACGAAGATGAACGTATTTTGGATCTTCAGCCAAGGCTAAACGGTTACGTGGTCGCGGTAGGTCGATGTCCAGAATTTCTCCTATCGTTGCTGCAGGGCCATTGGTCATCATGACAATACGATCAGATAACAAAACAGCCTCATCAACATCATGGGTAATCATGATCACCGTGTTATTAAGCTCATTCTGAATTTCCATTAATGAGTCTTGCATATGTGCTCTAGTTAAAGCGTCAAGCGCTCCAAAGGGTTCATCCATCAACAATATATCTGGTTGCATAGCCAAGGCTCTGGCGATTCCGACTCGCTGCTTCATCCCACCAGATATTTCATCCGGACGCTTGTGCATAGCGTGATCCATATGTACAAGGTGAAGGTTGTACTCAATCCATTCTTTCATTTCTGCTTTGGTTTTTTGCTTGCCAAATACTTGCTTTACCGCAAGCTCAACATTTTGATAGGCACTTAACCATGGCAATAATGAATGGTTTTGAAAAACTACAGCTCTTTCAGGGCCAGGTTCGTTGACTTCTTTGCCATTAAGAACAACACCACCTTTAGATGCTTGATATAAACCTGCCACCACATTTAATACGGTTGATTTACCACAACCTGAGTGGCCGATTAAGGAGACAAACTCCCCCTTTTTAATTTTCAAACTAACGTCTTTTAAGGCTGTAAAATCCCCATTGTCTGTGGGAAATACCATATCTATATGGCTAATATCTAATAATGCACTCATGGTTTTCTCCTTCAATATCCAAAACAATCAATTACTTAGGGCAATTAACGAGAGGCGCTGGCTTTATCCCAAGACAACC
>CAXBKC010000359.1:0-4519 GCA_963975615.1 uncultured Oleiphilus sp. | reverse complement strand
GGAGAGCTGTATGCAAAACCCTTTATTTGAACGTGTTCAAATTGGCCCATTATCTTTACAGAACCGAATTGTCATGGCGCCAATGACGCGCACTTTCTCGCCTGGCAATGTGCCTAATGACAAAGTCGTCGAATATTATGCTCGCCGCGCCGAAAATAACGTTGGACTCATCATAACTGAAGGCACGCCTGTTGGGCATAAAGCAGCTAATGGCTATCCGAACGTACCTTTTTTCTATGGCAAAGAAGCACTAGCAGGCTGGAAAAAAGTGGTCGAAGCCGTACATGCACAAGGTGGTAAGATTGCACCTCAGTTATGGCATGTTGGCGCAGTTAGAAAAGAAGGTACCGGACCAGATAAAAGTGTTCCGGGTTACAGCCCTTCTGGCCTATTCAAACCAGGCAAAGAAAATGGCGTTGCCATGAGCAAACAAGATATTGATGAAGTTGTTGAAGCCTTTTCCCAAGCCGCTGCTGATGCTAAAAAAATTGGTTTTGATGCCATTGAAATTCACGGTGCACATGGTTATTTGGTCGACCAATTCTTCTGGGAAGGTTCAAACCAACGCACCGATGAATACGGTGGTGATCAAGTAGCACGCACCCGCTTTGCTACAGAAATCGTTAAAGCCATTCGTGCTCGTGTAGGTGCAGACTTCCCCATTATTTTCCGTTTTTCACAATGGAAACAGCAAGACTACAGTGCCCGTTTAGCGCAAACCCCTGAAGAATTAAAAGCGTTCTTAACACCACTTGTTGACGCAGGTGTTGATATTTTCCATTGCAGCACACGCCGTTTTTGGGAAAAAGAATTTGAAGGCTCTGATATGAACTTAGCAGGCTGGACCAAAGAACTAACTGGCAAACCAGTCATTACTGTCGGCAGCGTCGGCCTTGATAGCAGTTTTATCGATGAAGGTGGTTCAAGTTTGGGTATGTCAGACAAAGCTGGCGTTGCTTCTGGCTCCATTGAGCAGCTGTCTGATCGTGTTAAAGCAGGCGAATTTGATTTGGTTGCTGTAGGTCGTGCACTTCTTCAAGACCCTGAATGGGTTATTAAAGTTCGAGATAATCGTTTAGATGAATTACAGGACTTTAGTAAAGCGTCTTTGATGAACTTAGTTTAAAGGCAAACCCCTCACCTTCTTCAAGCGGAGGGGTTCCAGTAAGTTACTTATTTACCGACTTTTCTAGCCGCTTCAAGCCAGCCATCGAATGCTGTTTTGTTTGCTTTTATCCAGTTCAAAGCATGTTGGCGAATTTGTTTTTGTGAATCTTCACCATTAGAAATCAACATATTTTGAGCGCTAACATCATTAATCGGTAGCTTAGCCACTTCAAATAACTTCGCGGCAGCTGGGTTGTTTTTGGCAAACGTTTTGTTGGCAACAATACGCTGACTATTGATTTCAAAACCATAGTTCTTGCCATTAGGTAAAACAGTATCCGCTCCGTTCGGGTTAGCTGAGAATGGCACTTCCAACCAAACAACATCTTTCCCAGGAATTAACTTCCCAGAAACCCAGTAAGGCGTCCAAGTATAATAAAAAATTGATTCACCATCGTTATAGCGAGCAATCGTATCTGAGATAATGGCCGCATATTGACCTTGCTTATGCGTCACTAGGTCACGTAATTTGAAAGCGTCTAATTGATGCTCGATCACTCCTTCGCAGCCCCAACCTGCCTGACAGCCTGTTAAATCTGCTTTTCCATCATTATCAGTATCGAATAAGGCAACAATTTTAGGATCTTTAAATTGGGAAATGTTTTTAATATTATATTTATCAGCTGTTTTCTTATCGACTAAATAACCTTGTGCGGCACCTTCAATATAAAATCCTTCGCGGTAAAATACCTTATCACCGCCGGCATTGTTATACATCGAGTTATGCAAAGGGAACCAATTAACAGCCATATAGGTCGAATCACCATTAGCAATCGAGGTGTAAGCTGCGCCGTAATCTACTTCTTTAATTTCTTGAACATCATAACCTAACTGGCTTAAGGCTTCGTTCAAGACCATGGTCTGAAAAGCTTCTTCAGATATAGGACTATGCAAAGCCTGAACCTTTATACCTCTACCCGGTTTTTCATTCGAATAAGTTAAACTTGTAGTCATCAATAATGACATTGCAATAAGTGCACTAAGTAGTTTTTTCATATTTCCCTCTTTTTATGGTTTCTTGTTTTAAGATTTTAGTTTCGATTTTAAGTTCATAATGAGCCCTACCGGCCCTTTCATGTACCAAGCACCAACGCCTCTTTCTCTATTAGAGCGACCTAATGACTGGGTCATGCGGTCTAAGATAATCGCAAGAATCACGATACCAATACCACCGACAGTAGCTAAGCCTATATCTAGTCGGCCTATACCTCGTAACACCATCAAGCCCAAACCACCTACCGAAATCATGGAGGCAATGACTACCATAGACAAGCTAAGCATAAGCGTTTGATTTACACCGGCCATAATTGTTGGCATCGCAAGCGGCAATTGAACTTTAAAAAGCATCTGCCGTTCGCTAGCACCAAATGATTGAGCCGCTTCGATTAAATCGGCAGGTACTTGTCGAATACCTAAGTTGGTCAGGCGAATGACGGGCGCAACAGCAAAAATAATAGTCACAATCACACCCGGCACATTCCCGATACCAAACAACATCACAATGGGTACCAGATAAACAAACGCAGGTGTGGTTTGCATGGTATCGAGTAAAGGTCTAATTATCTGCTGACTACGATCACTTCTCGCCATCCAAATACCTGTTGGGATGCCCACCAATATGCAAAAAAGCACCGAGGTTAATACCAAAGACAGCGTGGTCATGGCTTCTTGCCAAGCGCCAATTGAGCCAATAAATAGCAAACTGAGCATAGTCATCAACCCTAGCCGCTTACCAACAAGCTGCCAAGCAATTAGCCCGAATAAGATGATCATAATTAATGGCGAGACACCCTGAAGTAAGGCTTCAACAGTTTGCAGCGTAGTATCTATTGGGGTTTTAATCGCCGAAAATACCGGCCTAAAATGAAGCACTAACCATGAGACAAATGTTTCCACCCAGTCTTGAAGGGGTATCCATTCTTGTGAAAATGGATCTGCTAAAGAAAACGGTATTTGCTCTTCCACACCCGCAGATAAACTCGCTGATATATCCGCATTAGAAGCCTCCCCTGAACCCCATGGGTTGCTTGAATTATCTTCAACAGCCTCAGTCGCCGCCCAAGGGTCACTTGCTTGCTCACTCATTCTTTACCCTCACGGTCTAATGTTTCTAGCAGCACGCTCTGACTAATAACCCCTTGATACTTATTGTCTTTATCCACCACCGGCACAGGGAAAGGGGATGCAGCTACTTGCCCTATCACTTCATTTATTTGGGTTGTATTGGTAATTGAATCCACTTCAAGAAACGCATTTTCGAGCTGGCTTTGGCTAGATAAAGTATCCGGTAAGTCCTCCGTTAGTACGACACCACGTAAATGATCATCCTCATCGGTCACATAAGCATATTTGGATTCGTTACTGCTAAGGTCGATTAACTCCTGACTAAGCTCGGTATCCGAAGCTTGCTTGATTACACTGATCTCAGTTTGAGTCGCGATATCGCCAGCATTAAAGACATTACTGACATCGACACCTTTAAAGAAAGACTTCACGTAGTCATTTGCTGGGTTCTGAAGTATTTCATCTGGTTTGCCTACCTGAATCACCTCACCCGCCTGCATAATGGCAATACGGTCACCAATGCGCATGGCTTCATCCAAATCGTGAGATATAAAGATAACCGTGCGCCGATGTTTTTTCTGCAGGGACACCAGCTCATCTTGCATTTCAGTTCTGATTAAAGGATCTAAAGCTGAAAAAGCTTCGTCCATAAGCAGAATATCGGGGTTATTGGCTAATGCTCTGGCTAGGCCAACACGTTGTTGCATGCCGCCAGATAATTCATCTGGGTAACTCATGGCATGTGTTTCAAGGCCAACCTGATCAAGTGCCATCATTGCTTTTTCATGTCGAAGAGTCTTCTGTTCGCCATTTAATTCCAGGCCAAAAGCCGCATTTTCTAACACAGTTAAATGCGGGAGTAAGGCAAAAGACTGGAACACCATGCTGACTTTATTACGTCGTACAGACCTTAAGCTTTTCTTATCAAGACGGGTAATATCTTCACCATCGATAAGAACCTGCCCAAGTGTTGGTTCGATTAAGCGATTAAGTAACCTGACTAAGGTGGACTTTCCCGAACCAGATAAGCCCATGATGACAAAAATTTCGCCTTCTTTGATCTGTAAAGAGGCATTTTGAACACCGACAGTCATTCCTGTTTGGCTAAAAATAGTATCTTTAGAGGCGCCTTCCTCTAGCATTTGAATGGCTTTTTTAGGTTTATTGCCAAACACCTTGTATAGATTCTTTACTTCTAATTTATAATCCATAGTCTTCTTATTATTTAGAGTTCTAAGTAATAAATATATAGTCATGCCCGCAGTATGGCAAATCACATACTTATAAA
>CAXBKC010000358.1:0-4523 GCA_963975615.1 uncultured Oleiphilus sp. | reverse complement strand
TAATCGCACGCAATTTATTTGATATAGAAGTGGCGATTATGAATATCACTCGCTGCCCTGAGTTTTTCTTAACGCTTGTAGCGCTAGTAAAAGAAAAGTTTGAAATAGATCATGTCTGGATGGTTCTGACTGATACCCCTTCTAATTCTCATTTGGTTGATTCACTACGTGAAGCAAAGAAGGATAATGATGATGCGGTATTGAAAACCGTA
Organism: uncultured Oleiphilus sp.; assembly: GCA_963975615.1. Taxonomy (GTDB): domain Bacteria; phylum Pseudomonadota; class Gammaproteobacteria; order Pseudomonadales; family Oleiphilaceae; genus PZPK01. The sequence goes on along the minus strand of CAXBKC010000358.1, from coordinate 4,311 downwards.
TCCATGGTCGACTTCCTTCGAGTGACGCATAGTATTCATGAACCTATTTTGGTGGATCAGGATATTCCACGATTTCATGCTTTACTTCCTTTAGAGTTAAAACAACAAAATGTGAAAATTGCTTCGATGGCAATTCTTCCTGTCGTGGTGGATGGAAGGGTGGTCGGTGCTCTGATTTTAGGCTCTGAGTCGAAAGAACGTTATAACCCCAAAAAAGATAGCTTCTTCTTGAAACAACTTTCGGTGAAAGTGTCTATTTCACTTGCTGGTGTTTGGGCGCGTGAGCGTATTAGCTTTTTGGCGACGCGTGACCCTTTAACGATGTTACGTAATCGCCGTGAGTTAGAGGAAAGTTTGGATCAGGAGCTAAGCCGGCATGCGCGTCAGCGTGAGTATTTAGCTGTGATGTTTATTGACTGTGATGATTTTAAAATTGTGAATGATACCTATGGTCATGACTGTGGTGATAGCTATTTGAAGCATGTCGCGCATCACTTGAATGAGTTGACTCGTAAAAGTGATTTGGCTTTTCGGTTTGCAGGTGATGAATTTGTTGTGTTGTTGCCAAGCCAGAAACAAGACGGTGCCGATGTAATTGCCGGGCGTATTAGAGAGCACTTATTGAATACACCGCTAAAGATTGACGATATAACGATTCCGGTAGTGATTAGTTATGGCGTTATTTCTACTGAAACACTTCCGCGAGCAGATTCAAAAACATTGATGAAAATGGCGGATGAACGGCTTTATGAAATGAAGAGGGAAAAGCCAAACCGTCGAGGTGAGTCAAGCAAGGCGATCAAACCTGAAATGACGAGCTAATTCTAGGCTTCTAATTCACGAAACTCTCTGGGTGTTTTGCCTGTCCATTGTTTAAAGCGACGGTGAAAAGAGCCGCTATCTGAAAAGCCTAAATTGTAGGCAATGTCCTGTATGGCAATTTTAGAATCATTTAATAATTGCTTTGCCATATCTAAACGAATTTCATCCACAATATTTTGATAACTTGTGCCCTCGTTAACTAATTTACGTTGAAGGGTGCGTGGGCTTAAGCAAAACTCCTCGGCAATTAATTCCTTCCGTGTTTGTCCCATATTTAATTGTTTACGAATAGCGTGAGCGACTTGCAAACTGAAGCTGCCGGAAGTGCTTTCAAGTTCATTTATTTGTTGTGAAGCATGTGATTCTAGTGTTTTTAGGAGTAATAAATCGGGCTGTCTTAGTGGTGTTTTAAGGAGTGTTTTTGCGAGCTCTATACCGCTTTCTGTTTGAGAAAAGGTAATCGGACATTTAAAAAATGCTTCGTATTGTTTTATTTCAGATAAGGCTTTGGGCGCTTCTCGTTCTAAGAAAATACGCTCAGGTGATGCGTTCTGATTCGCTAACCAGCGGGCAAAGTTTGTCCACGAGGCTAGGACATTGTCGATCATGTGCTGGCGAACTAATTGATCTGTATAGGCACATTGCCAGCTTAAAAAAATGGACTCTTCGCTGTGTGTTATTTTTGTGACTCCCATATCTCCTACCAGGCGCTCGTAGGTGGGGATGCGTATAATGGCATCTCCGATCGTGGCACAACTCATCGTGATATACCCGAGTACACTATACGAGCCTGGCTGAACATGCAGGCTGCTATTTAATCCCATTAACGGGTCATTTGAGGCATCTAATAATGCTTTGATCAAACTTTGAAATTGCTCGCCAGGAATGCGCCCGTTGGCATTATCTAACACTAAAGGGTCGATGCCTGCTGCATTTATAGCACTTGAGATATCTATATTTTGAGAGTCAGCATGTCGTAAATATTGCTGAACAGCGGGGATAGACGCAAAGCCTAGTTGTTTCATGTAGCCGTTGTTCCTGTTGTTAATCTTATGACTCAATTCGCCTGATAATTTGTCTGAAAGTGTCAGTGCGTTTGTTTTGAATTTCTATATGATAGTTTGCAATGGCTGATAATTCACTAAATAGGCTGATAGCTGAAGTGATATTGAGGCATATTCTTATAATAAAATGTTAGGAGGCTCTATGCGTCGTTGGAATGGTTGGGGTGATGAAGCAAATGCAATGGATTTACCGCCTTCAGGAAAAAACTTTTTAGCGGGTTTGATTGGTGAGTCTTCTCCCCTTGCTGATGCAAGTTTAGAGGATGTGATGGTTCAGGTTCCTGCTAGTCGTTTGCCTGATCATCCTCTAATTGATAAGGATACCGAACAGCGTGTACGTCACGCCAGAGGTCAAAGCCTTCCTGATTGGTTGGCTATGCGCAGTGGTAATTTTCAATTCTTCCCAGATGGCGTCGCCTTTCCTGAAACGCAAGATCAAGTGGCAGAATTAGTTAATTACTGTCATGAACATAATTTTGTCTTAATTCCTTATGGCGGTGGCACCAGTGTGGTTGGCCACATTAACCCGTTTGAGTCTGAGCGCCCGATTCTAACGGTTTCTTTAGGCAGAATGACACGCATGTTAGAGCTTGATACTGAAAGTCAGATTGCTACTTTTGGGCCAGGCACACCTGGGCCATTGGTTGAATCTCAACTGCGTGCTAAAGGTTATACCTTGGGTCACTACCCTCAAAGTTTTGAACTTTCAACCTTGGGTGGTTGGGTCGCTAGTCGTTCTAGCGGGCAGCAGTCTTTACGTTATGGCCGAATTGAACAGATTTTTGCTGGTGGTACCGTAGAAACACCAAAAGGCCGCTTGGAGATTCAAACACTTCCTGCATCAGCTGCTGGACCAGATGTTCGTGAGATTTTTATGGGCTCGGAAGGGCGCTTAGGGATTATTTCAGAAGTAAAAGTCAGAGTGACTAAGATTGCCGAAAAAGAAGATTTCTATGTGATTTTCTTTCCCTCTTGGCAGCAAGCTAAAGAAGCCGCCAGAGAATTAGTTCAATCCAAAGTTCAGCTATCCATGTTGCGCCTAAGTAATGCGATTGAAACAGTGACTCAATTGGCTTTGGCTGGTCATCCAGGGCAAATATCCTTATTGGAAAAATATCTAAGTATTCGTGGTGCAAGTGAAGGCAAGTGCATGATGACGCTAGGTGTGACTGGTAATAAAGCGCAATGCAATTTTGCTCATAAGCTAATGAAGCAAACAATTGCCCCTTATAAAGGTATTTATACGGGCAACTTTCTTGGTAAGAAATGGGCTGAAAAACGCTTCATGATGCCGTATTTACGTGAAACACTTTGGCAAAATGGTTATGCCGTCGACACCTTGGAAACAGCAACTGACTGGGACAATGTCGATAACTTGTTAAACCTGATGGAAGATAATTTACGCAATGGTTTGCAGGATGAAAATGAGAAGGTACATGTCTTTACCCACCTTTCTCATTTTTATGGTCAGGGCTGTAGCATCTACACGACTTATGCATATCGCGCCGGTGAGAGTTGTGAGAAAACCTTATCTCGTTGGAGAAAGCTAAAGCTGAATACCTCTGAAGTTATCGTGAATAATCGAGGCACAATCTCGCATCAACATGGTGTAGGGAAAGATCATGCACCCTTCCTTCCAACAGAAAAGGGTGAGCTGGCAATGTCTATGCTCAAAACCTTATGCCACTCCGTGGATGAGAAAGGGATTTTGAACCCTGGGACTTTGTTTGTCGATAAATAGGTAAACGTCCCCTTAGATCTACCGCTCCCTGAGCCTGTCGAAGGGTTGTTAGTAAAAAAGGTAAGCTGTTTATGAAAGTTGAAACTGATATAGCCAACACGAGAAGCGCTCAGATAGATCTACTTACGAAAGGTCCACAAGAGTGGGATCTAATCATTGTAGGTGGTGGTATCACAGGCGCAGGCGTATTTCGTGAGGCCGCTCACCTTGGTTTGAAAGTGTTACTTGTTGAGCAGCGTGATTTTGCTTGGGGTACCTCTTCTCGTTCATCAAAAATGGTTCATGGTGGTTTGCGATATCTGGGTAGCGGTCAATTTGGCTTAGCCAATGACTCGGTTAAAGAGCGTCAAAGTTTGATGACCGAACTCCCAGGTTTGGTTGACCCGCTACCGTTTATGATGGGTCATTATAAAGGCGTATTTCCGGGACCTTGGATCTTCAATAAACTACTCGCTATTTACGACTTTATGGCCGGAAAGCGTTATCGACGTTTCTTCAAAAACGGTATTCGTGATTATTTGGTGCCAGGGCTTAATACTTTAAAGCTGAAAGGTGCGACACAATTTTCCGATGCAGTGACAGACGATGCTCGACTTGTTATGCGAGTTATTCAAGCGGGGCAGCAAGAAAATGGTCTGGCGATTAACTATCTGAAAGCGATTGAGGTTTTAAAAGATAAAGGAA
>CAXBKC010000357.1:0-4541 GCA_963975615.1 uncultured Oleiphilus sp. | reverse complement strand
TACAATTGTATGTTGCCTGGCATGTCATCTCTTCCTTGGAAGGTCATATTTGACTCATTCAGTAAGTTTTGTCCCTCTAGGAACACTGTAAAGTTTTCTGTTATGTCATAGTTAACAGAGGCTGTTACGAAGTACTGTTCATCCATTGAGGTTTGGTAATCATCACCTAAAGGGCTGTAAGAATCCGTTACATAATCGCCTGAGTAATCTAACGCAATTTGAGAGCTGATTTTATCTTTTTCATAAATTAATGATAAAGAATAAGAATTATCAGAAACGCCAACAAGTGGACCAGCATCGACACCATCAACCTTGGTACTGGTATCTGTATATGCATAGCTTGCCGTTACACCAAATCCATTTTCAAAGAATTTCTGTAAACTTATTTCCGCTCCAAGTACTTCGGCTGTATCTCCGTTTATTGGTTGAGTTACTAAGAACGTTTCACCAGCAATAGAAACTTGGGTGGTATTAGAGGTGATAAATCCGTCTAGACTTTTCCAAAAAATAGCACCTGCCAAGACACCACCTGGTTCAAAGTACCATTCCAAAGACATATCTGCTTGGTCTGAGTAAACAGGCTCAATAGCTGGGTTACCACTAATATCCATGGTAAATAATCCTGACTGAGCATTATCGGTTGTCAATGGTGCTAATTGATCAAGTGTCGGTCTTGACAGTGATTGGGCTACCGCGCCTCTTAATAACAAATCATCAGAGAGGTAATATCCAACGTTCACAGCAGGTAATAGTTTTTGATAACTGCCGCTAGCTTCCTGACTTGCACTGTCGGAATAGCTAACGTCCCAAGATGGATTTGCCGAGTCGGGGTTAACTATTTCGATTGATTCTATTGAATTGTAAGCATATTTTGATGTGACCTCTGTGTCGATCCAACGTAAGCCAACATTGGCAAACCATTCATCACCTTCGAAATCTGCTTGAACATATATGGCAGTAGTATTTTCGGTTATGTCGTATGAGTTAACTGGATTATATATTGGGTTCCATAAACTAGATTCATTTTCACCAAACGTTCTAACGTTACCGAGATAATCAGTCAATGTTTGTCCGTCTGATGCGGCTAGACCTGCTGCATAATCTGGAATACTAAATATTGGGAATGAACGGGGGACGTTAGCTGAGTCGCCATCGAAAAAGTTATCATAAGGGAAAGCTCTTGTAACATCTGCGCCAACTTCACCAAAAGTTAATGGATAACCACAATAGTTACAGGCACCTAACTCATAGTTGTCATAAGCTTTATTGGTTTTGTCTCGTTGAGTATATGCTGCACCAAATTCAATTTTGGACATATATTCATAATCGAGTAATAACTCACCATCGAAACTATAACCGGTGACAGTATCTTCAATATCACTACCGTCACGTGCTGCCCAGTGTGGAGAAAAGTCATTATTGCCAAAGTCATCCGACGATCGGCCTTCAGTCCAATTTGCAACGTAATCAGGTAGGCCACCAGAATTTAATTCATAATGTCCTGTGTGTGCACCAGGCGAACCGGCCACAACATAGGTGTTTTTACCACCAGAATCACGTTCAGAGCTAGATTTATAAACATCACCTTTAAGTGTTAGGTTGTCGGTTGCGAAATACGTACCGTTAAGCCTACCGTTCTATGATCATCAAGTGTCACGAGCTCCATTGATACATCTGCGATATCCATGGCTGTAACAACATTTCCGTCAAGGACGATATTTGATAAACGGTCTTGGGCGGAGCTTTCATCGACCATATAAAAAGACTGTGAATAACCCGTCGCATCAGCTTCTAGTTTGGTTAACATCACATCGGCAACGAGTTCAAAACGGTCAGATAGTTTCCATTCGAATGAGGATGTTATACCTGTACGTTTGAATTCTGTTGAATACACACCTAATGCATATGAGCCAGGAATGACTAGATTGGTTTCATCGTCTGTAATCTCACCATCTTTATTGACATCATAAGATAGTTCATCATTCACACCGAAGGTAAAGTTGTCGTACATTTCATCTGTACGTTTTGTGCCTTCAGCATGTGTCACGCCAAAGATGAAACCCACTGTATCATCAGCAAAGGTATTGCTATAAATACCATTAAACTTCTTTCCAGTATCTTCAGAAAGATCATTGTAATCTGCCGTCGCAGATAAGAAACCATGTTGTCCTGGGTTATCAAAGGCTCGTGCAGACTTTAAGTCAACGGCACCACCAATACTGCCTTCAATATTTTTAGCTTGAACAGATTTCCAAACATTTGCACCGCTAATCATTTCTGAAGGTAATACATCAAAAGCAAAATTACGGCCGCCATCATCAGTGGCTAAAATACGGTTATTAAGTGTTACAACACTAAACTCGGGGCCGAGACCACGTATGTTTACATATTGTGCTTCACCACCCCGCGTTCTACTGACGGTTATACCAGCAATATGCGAAAGTGAATCAGCAACGTTATCATCTGGAAAGCGTCCAAGCTCTTCTGATGCAATTGAGTCGACTAGTGAGTGGGCTTCTTGTTTTATGTCGGACGATTTAGCTAAACTCCCCCTGACACCTGTAACACTTATGACTTCTATATTTGAGTCACCTTCTACATCTTCAGCTATAGCTTGCTGCTGACATGCGGTAACTATTGCTAGCGCCAATAGTGTTTTTTTAAAGCTAATCCTCGTGTTCATATTTTCACCTATTTGAATTTTTATATGTAATAAATATTGAATTGATTTTTTTGTTCCATTCTCACTGTCTAGCGAATTCATACTGTATAACATCGAAACATATGTCAATATAAAATGAAACGTAGTTACTAATATTTAACATTGAAGCTGGTTTTTGATTCGATTTTTGTATTATGAAGTAGTAATAAAAACAAAATGAAACCTAATTTGTTTACTTGTGGTTTCGTTTGTTTCATACTCCAAATTAGTTTGTTAACAAACCAGTTTGTTTTAACGCTTCATTAGGAGGTCAATTGAAAGTACTACTAGGTTTAATTCAGCAGCATAAGATGGGGGCTCAAAACGGTCTTTATTCAGTGTGTTCGTCTCATCCTTTAGTGTTAGAAGCTGCCATGAAGCATGCGCTTAGCAAAGGTGAGCATGTCATTATTGAGGCCACATCAAATCAGGTTAATCAGGATGGCGGTTATACAGGAAAAACGCCTGCTGACTTTTACGCTATGATTCATATGCTTGCGGGTGAGGTTGGCTTACCACTGGATAAGGTTATTTTGGGCGGTGATCACTTAGGCCCCAATTGTTGGCAAGAGTTGCCCGCAGAAGAGGCAATGGTCAAGTCGGATGAACTTATTGCCTGCTATGTAAGAGCTGGCTTTAGAAAAATTCATTTAGATTGCTCTATGTCGTGTGCGGATGATCCTGTTCCATTGGGTGATGCTATCGTCGCTGAACGCGCTGCGCGATTATGTGCAATTGCCGAGAAAACTTGGCATGAAGTGGGTGGTGAGGCACCTGTTTACGTGATTGGAACTGAAGTCCCAGTACCTGGCGGTGCCCAAGAAGGGTTAGATAGCCTTGAGGTGACATCCGTTGAGGCGGCAAGTGAAACTATTCAGGTGCATTATGATGCCTTTATGGGGAAAGGCTTAAAAAATGCTTGGCAACGTATTATCGGTTTGGTTGTGCAACCGGGGGTCGAGTTTGATCATCATAAAATCATCCCATTTCAACCTGCTAAGGCTCAAGCCCTAAGTCAGTATATTGAATCAAACAGACAAATGGTTTTTGAAGCACACTCCACTGATTACCAATCTACTGCGCATTTAAGTGCTTTGGTCGATGGGCATTTTGCTATTTTGAAAGTAGGGCCGTGGTTGACCTTTGCTTTACGCGAAGCCATTTGGGCGTTAGATGCGATAGAACAAGAATGGATTGCACCTGAGCTGCGATCGAATGTTAAAGCGATTCTGTTGCAGGCGATGAATGATAATCCTGTTTATTGGAAAAAGTACTATTCAACCGAGCCAAAACAACAAGCTTTAGATTGCCAATACAGCCTGAGCGATAGAATTCGTTATTACTGGCCTGTACCCGCAGTAGAAGCTGCGTTGAACATCCTAATTGATAATTTGAATCGTACTCCTCCACCTTTGACTTTACTCAGCCAGTATATGCCTGCACAGTATCAAGCTGTTATGGATAATACATTGAGTATGAATGTGCGTGAGTTAATTTTTCACAAAATCTCCCGAGTATTAGAGCAATACTCTATTGCATGTAATAAGACAGTTGAAGCTGTAAATAAGGATATATAAACCATGACATATTTGAACTATTCCTCGGACGTCTTAAAAGAAAAAGATGGCTACTGGACAGCAAAAGAGATCCAGCAACAGCCTATGTCTTGGAGATGCGCTTTAGCAAGCTTAGTTGAAAAGAAAACAGAAATTGATCGTTTTTTAGATCCAATTTTAGCTAAACCTAATCTACGCATCATTTTCACAGGGGCTGGAACATCTGCTTTTGTTGGTGAAAGTATTGCGCCTGCAATATCGGCAAAATTAGGTAAACGCGTTGA